>NZ_JXUW01000007.1 GCF_000949255.1 Ferrimicrobium acidiphilum DSM 19497
CTCAGTGCCGGCGAGTTCACTAATTGCGACGCTTTCGTCACACGAGGGGCAATGCCCCCCGATTCCGACTCGTCGCATGAAGGTGTGACACTCTAAGCAGCGTTGCTCTCCAAGAGAGCGCTCGCCGCAAGAATCGCACTCATAGACGGTGATCTCCCGACGTGACCGTGACTTGGCTACGGTGATATTCTCCCTATCCACACTGCGTCGTCTGCGATAGCCAAGAGAACGACAAGCATCTGAGCAGTAGGTTCTCCTCCCTGATGAGGGGAAGCTATTCCCACAGACTGGGCACGTTATCGTGACGCTATCGTGACGCAACGGGGATTTGACTCCTGGTGACCCCACACTCGGGTGGAGTTGGTTGATTTCATTGACGCTGGACATGGTGACACTCCAATTCTTAGGCAGTTGTGCATTGCTGGACATGATGTGTGCTCTGGTGCGTTCTCGAGTCGCCATTGACAAACCCGATGCTCTCGCTGTTGCGCCTCAACGATGTACGCGTACTTCACCTTGAACCAGCCACCCTTGGAGGGCAGTGATGTGCGTGCAGTTTTGGTGTCCGCTACCGTGCAATTATTTGGCCGCATCTATGCATTATTGCATGGCCGCTAACACTATCAGTCCCGCATACACGAGCCTGCGTTGTTCTGAGTGTGGTTACACGGACAAGAAGAATCGCGAGAGTCAAGCTCTCTTCCACTGTCTATCGTGTGGCTCTATACGGATAACGCAGACGTGAATGCGGCCAAGAATATCATTGCCGCAGGGTTTGTGGTCCAAGAGCGTGGAGGACAATCGCACATTGTGTCTACCAAGACACAACACAGCGACCCTATGAAGCGCACCACCAATCCTAAAGTTGCGTAAGCAGCTTGGGAAGCCCCGTCCGTAAGGTCGGGGAGGATGTCACCTAGCGCTATGGAGCAGGTCCCTTGCCGCCAACAGATATACCTTGGCCGCTGCAATTATCTCTGTAACCTCGACGAATTCGTTGGCTTGATGGGCTATCCACTTGCCCCCCGGCCCATAGACGACTACCGGCAGATGGCCGTCACGGTGGAGAATGGTTCCGTCGGTTGTTCCAGGCACTCCGCCCAAGACGGGTTCGTTCGCGAGGACCACCCTGTGCGCCTCCGAGAGCGACTTGACTAGCGCTGCATCTGCCGCGATCGAGGTTGGAGGCCGATCGTCGATCACCTCGACCTCTCCCTGGCAGCCGGTCTTTGCGGCGATTCGTTGAACTTCAGTGACGAATGAGCTAACGAGCTCGTCGTGATCGACGAGAGGAGTGGTCCGCAGGTCGAAGTCGGCGGTGGCGACCGGGGGTGTCAAGTTGAGCTGAACTCTAGAACCCGCCTGGAGGACGGTCGGGGTTATAGAGATAGCACCGAGGAGGGGATCTGTGTCGTGCTGGGTCTGCAACTGGAGCTCGGTCCGCTGCGCAAAGTCAAGGATATCCATCAAGGCGGGTATCGGGTTGATGCCTTGAGTCGGCATGGCGCCATGTGAAATCCGACCATGGAAACGTACCTCGAGCCGAATGGCACCCTTTTGGGTGATGCAAATCTCGCCAGCTTCTGGCTCACAGACTATCGCGCCGAGGGCGCCCTCGGCGTATCCTTTGGCCACGAAGTCCTTTACTCCGAGCATTAACTCCTCTTCATCGACCAGAGCCGCAAGCGTGAGAGTCCCAACCAAGTCACCGCTTAGTTCGAGTGCGCGGGCGGCGTATAGCATGGCCGCGAGCCCACCCTTCATGTCTGCAGATCCACGACCGAGCAGTCGACCCTCGACGATGTCGCCGCCGAAAGGATCGAAGTCCCAGAGGTCTCGAGAACCCTCCGAGACGACATCGGTATGGCCCTCGAAGATGAGGTGGGATCCAGGGGCCGATCCGTGAAGCCTGATGATCACATTCGGACGCCCCGGGCGCACGTAGTCGACGATGGGGGTCCACCCAAAGCCTGTCGCGAGCTCGATCACAGCTTGTGCTGCGTCTTGTTCGGTCGACCCGGAGGAAGGATCGTTCACGCTGCGAATTTTAACGAGACGTTGTGCAAAGTCGATGAGCCCATCGGTGTCAAGGTAGTGAAACAGCTCGCTGGGCGACGACGTATCCATGGACCTCTCCCTTTTTGCTCAGTCTATCTGTCCTGACATCTCGCAGTAGACGACCATATCCCAGCCGCATTGCGCCGACTAAACATCGAATATATGCTTGCCAGTAACCTGATTCATGACTCCGATTCGTCAGCTGACAGGCTTTGGGGTCCAACATTATTATCCGCCTCCTATTGCTTGGACTCGCTTTGCGCTCTGGGTGTCGATGACTTGTTATAGCTTTGGTATGGTGGCCGTGTGTGCGGATTGCTTGCACAACGTCATTGGATCGAAGGTTTAAGTGACTGCTAGTGTTAGCTTTGGAGGAAGGCGCTGGTGACGGGTGCGCCTCGAAGGTCGAAAGGTACGAATCGAAGATGAGTGAACTCTGGCGCCATGACGCAACCGCTCTTGCTGAACTGATCCGATCCAAAGAGGTGAGTGCGGTCGAGGTAGTTGACGCCGCTATCGATCGCACCGAGGCGCTGAACCCCCAGATTAACGCCGTCATCTCTGATCGATTCGAGCGTGCCCATGACGAGGCGGTCAATGGTCGAACTGGCCAATTCGGTGGCGTCCCCTTATTGCTCAAGGATTTAGGAGCCGCCCAGGAAGGTGAGCCATTTTGGCTTGGCTCCGCGGTGCTACGTCGGGCCGACCACCGTGCTGGGGTGACGAGCTATTACGTCCAGTCCCTGCTCGATGCTGGTTTCATCGTCATCGGCAGGACCAACGCGCCTGAGTTTGGTACCAACATAACGACTGAGCCTGTCTCCACCGGCGCTACTCACAACCCCTGGGATCTCGAATACTCATCGGGTGGATCATCGGGTGGATCGGCTGCGGCGGTGGCGACCGGCATGGCTCCGGTTGGCCAGGCCAGCGACGGTGGCGGATCGATTCGTTTTCCAGCGAGCTACTGCGGTTTAGTTGGGCTGAAGCCCTCGCGGGGCAGGGTCTCGAAGGGGCCATTGGCTGGCGACGGTTGGGCGGGGTCGACGATTGACGGAGCTCTGACACGTTCTGTTCGAGATGCAGCTGGTGTCCTCGATGTCATGGCCGGGTATCGGAGCGGCGATCCCTACACCGCACCGGCATTCGCTCGGCCGCTTGCCGAGGAGATCGACGAACCCTTGGGTCGCATGCGGATAGGCGTGCTCGACCACCCTCTCCTACAAGCAGCGCGCCACGACCCAGTTGTCACCGCAACGGTAAGGAGCATCGCGGACCTTCTTAGTGAACACGGTCATGTCGTCGAGGAGGCGTGGCCGGAGGCTCTAGCGGAGGAGGAATTCCAGACCAGGTTTGTAGATGTAGTGAAGGGATCTATAGCCCAACAGCTGCGCTCGATTGAACGGATGCTAGGTCGTAGCGTTGAACTCGAGGAGATCGAGTCCGATAACCGTGTCTTCGTGGAGCTTGGGCGTCAACTTCCAGCCTATCGCTACGTCGAGTCTGTCGATTGGTTACAGGCGTATGGTCGACGCGTCGCCAAGTTTTTCGAGATCGATGGATATGACCTACTGCTTACTCCGGTCGCCCCTCGCCTACCTCCCAAACTCGGTTACCTCAGCGATCCCAAACTCGGCCTCGATCGTCAACTCGAGTTCCTTGGATTTACTGGACAGTTCAACGTCTCCGGACAACCGACGATCTCTTTACCACTCGCTATGAATGCTGGCCATCCAGAGCTCCCAATCGGTATCCAATTCGTCGCAGCCTACGGACGGGAGGACTTGCTGATCCGGCTCGGATCCTGGTTCGAATACGTGACTCCGTGGGCCGATCGTTGGCCGGCGCTCGCGTTCGAAGGCGGCCGACGGTGACACGAATCGTTCATGTTTCTGACCTCCACTTTGAACTTGCTCCAGAGCGCTTCAAGCCTGGAGTTCGTCAAGAGTTGGATCTGTCGATCCCCGCCATACGGGCAGCCCGACCAGATTGTTTGGTCGTGACGGGAGACCTCACCAGTTATGGATGTTTCGATCGTAGCCAGCTCGTTGGAGTGCGTCGATGGCTCGATGGCATTGGCGTCGATTATCTTGCTATTCCCGGCAACCACGACCTGTCGGCGAACGTGGTACGCGGCAGCTCATATCCGATTATGGAGACCTATGAACCCGTTCCGTGGGCTGCCACAAATTTTGCGCGAACCTTTTCCCAGGAGCCTTTGGTTCACCGTGGAGAGGGCCCAGTGACCTTGCTCGCGCTAGCGCTTCGAGAGGATGATCCCGATGGGAGTCTAGACCTACTAGCTCAGGCGCTCGATAGGCTCGAAGGTCCGGCTCTCGTGCTAGGTCACTATCCGCTGGCGGTGACCAAAGAGGTGGGAGTTCTGGCATCCTTTGGCTATCAGGGTTACATAGATCGCGTGCGGGAACGAATGCTCGAACTCTTGCACAGCCAACCGTTGGTTCGAGCCTATCTGTGTGGTCATGTTCATGCGCAGACGGTTACCCCTCTGGGCGCGGACCTGATTCAACTGAGTGCAGGGGGACTAGGTCCTGGGGCTAGTGCAGGTTGGATCATTGATGTCGTCGACTCAACGCTGGAGATCCGCTCTCTCAGAGGTGGGGGATCCAAGGTATTTTGGCCCGCAGAGATGCTCGATGGTAACGATGCACTCGATTACCATCTCTGGTGTGGTCAGGAACCTGTCGTCGTCCCTCTCTATGTTGCCTAGTTCTGTCCGCCGAGACAGATGATCGAGGTAGCGATGACTAGGACGTCATTTTCAAGCGTCTATTTTAAGGAGCCGGCAGGCACCGACGAGTTGACTTAACCCTAAGGACAGTGTGCCTGGCAGTAGGAGATCGACCAACCGGGCTCTGTTGGAGGTGCAGGTAAGACCTGAGATAGACGGGCTCAGCCAAGGTGTTGATCCTTATGGTTTGGTCGCGCAAAGTGAGAACATCAGTGGAAGTCGTGGCATCTCCGGCGGCAACTCGTACACCCTGCCATCCGCGCTTTTCCTAAGCACGGGCGACTGTTGAAATTCGGTGAATGGAAACTCATGCAGCCACCGGATCGTCAGTCCTGCACCCGCAATAGCCGATACAATATCGGCTAGGGTATGTTGCCACTCGGCGGTAGTGTTAGCGCTCGTAGTCGCCTCAGGAACGGCATAGCTGCCCTCTGGGTCGTGTTCTATATACGGGTCACCAGTAGTGAAGTAGTCGTTCTTGATCGCCCACTCCTCATCGCCAAGTATCCACGAGATAGGGTGGAACTCGACTAAGTAGAGTCGTCCACCCGAGTTCAAGAGTTTCGCCACCACCCACGCCCAGCGCTCGATATCATCAAGCCAGTTCAACGCTCCCTTGCCGGTGTAGACGATGTCGTAGGTCTTGGCGAGTGTTTCGGGTGCCTCGTATAGGTCCGAGGCAACCCAACGAATCTCGATCCCGCAACGGTTTCCAATATTCTTTGCCTGTTCTAGTGAGGCCACCGAGAAGTCAAGCCCAGTTGCCTCAAGCCCTCGGCGTGCCCAAGAGATCGTGTCTGTACCGATGTGGCACTGTAGATGTACGAAGGAGCGAGCTGACCCAATGTCGAACTCTGCGAGTTCAAAATCGTCTAGAGAGGTGGCTCCGGCGATTAATCTATCGATCCCATAGAAGGGCGATGTTGCATGCAGAGGGCCGCGTTCATCCCACCAGTTGCGATTCGCAGCGAAGAGTTGATCGCGATTCATCTAGAAGATTATAGATTGGCGCCTTGGCAGGTTAGACATAGCGTCGGAATTGAAGTGATGGGCATGGAGATCAGCCGCCTACAAGTCGCCTAGGTCACTGGCTCGTGTTCAGCGAACCGCCGAAGCTAGCCGCCGGAACTGCTGATAATTTAGCTTCTCGTCGAGGAGAGACCATCGGCAACGATGAAGAGCTGCTCCAAGAGGACAGAGGCGCTACCTCGGTGTTCTCGATCCAAGAGGTTATCGCTTTGGATACCCAAGCAGCTCCTGTTCCCAGGTTTCGATTGCCCAGTCGCCGGGTGGATCGACTCGGTAGATTCGTGTGCCGAAGGGATAGAGAACTTCGAAACCTTCGCCCAACTGTTGTTGGACGCGGTTTGCAAGCACACGACCACGCTCTCGCAGCGCCGACAGTTCGCTTGTGGCGGAAGGCGCAGTATCCATCATCTCATCGTTCCAACGTTTCAGTTCGTCGCGAAGCTCGTCGGATAACTGTGGCCACGCCGGAGTTGACCTTTGATCGTTGTTGCGAGCTGGATGCGTACTCCAAGAGCCTTGGGGTGTGGGCGCACTCATCTCATCGGAGGTGAGCACCCACCAGATACCATCTGCGCCATAATCAGCGTCGATGAGGACTCGCCGTATGCCATCATCCATCTCATCGATTCTAGTTATGGAACTGCCAGCTGTCAGTTGAGTTCGGGGCGGTCGTCCCATCCAGACGATAGCTGGTTAGTGTACGACCCTGGGTTGCTTGGAGACTCTATAGTTTGTGCGGGTCGTCTGCGCTAACACCTCTGGCAGGCAGCTGGTTGAGGCCAAAAGCGAGAGCGTTAGCTACTTTGGCCGCAGGAGTGCTGGCGTGACGCGCCATCGATCGAACCTTAGTGTTTGAATCTTGTTCCAGGCGCTGGCGTAGATGGCTGGACGTGGTTGGGTTAGCCGCCACGAAAAAGCGTACCCACGGCTCTGGATCGCTGGCGAGGAGGGCGAGCGCGGTTAGAGGAGCATCCTGGCGTTTAGCGATCGAACGACGTATCTCCCATCGACCATCGGAAGCTAGTTTGACCAGCGAATCTTTCGAGCACCGGGGGTGTTCAGCCGCGGCATCGCGGACACCGAAATCGGAGTCTTTCGCCAGGATGTCTATGCAGGCTGAATCGGTGTTCTGATTCTCAGCGAGTGCACGTCTGACCCATGGATTGTCGTCGATGGCTAGTGTGTGCTGGACCTGATGTGGACAACGTGCATTCGAGGCCACACCAGCCCGAACCTCCCACCACCAGTCATTGGCAAGCTCTGTAAGTACTCGGAGAGGGCAACGCTCGCTTCGAGCCGAGATAAGGCGGCTGTTGGGATCAGGAGAGGCTGCGAGTTCGGCGAAGGCAACCTCAATCGTTCCAGGATCTACGTCGATGGTGTCGATTATGGACTCGAGTTGATGGTCCCACGCGCGGCGTAGACGCGACCTGCGTTGCAGTTGGCAGTTCGTATCGCCTTCGTGATGTGTGCGACAGCGAATGATAATTGGAAGTGTCACCAAGATTTCAGGTGCGTAGATTTCACAGTTTCCCAGGGTGATCGTATTTCCCTGTCCTAAGCCGCGAAGTTTTGCGGAGGTCGTCATCGCTACGTCTCCTGCCAAAGGCCGAGCTCATGGATGGTCTCTCCGTGGGCTACACCGAGTTCATGGCCAGCCTGCGAAGAGGGGCCGCGGTCGCCACCTATCTTGAGGTAGGTCCAGATGATGGCTCCGACTAGAAGCAAGAGCCAAAAGATGGCTGCCCACGCAAGTGGGAAGACAAAGGGGATGATCGACTCGTAGAGCACAAACCAAAAGAGTCCCATGGCGATGATCGGAAGGACAAGATGAAAGGCGAGTTGGGTCACACGACGCTCCCGATAGGAGATGCGCATGAGTGAGAGATTCATGAGTGTGTGCGCTGTGACGAGGCCAAATAATACCGCCGTAGTGAGCACGTCAAACGCCTGAGCCGGACCCAGCCAGAGACCAAAAGCTAACCCAACGATGATCGCGGTAACCCCGACGAAGGTCACGCTCGCAGCCGGTGCTCGTCTGCCGTTGACGGTAGCAAAGCTCGTCTGGAGCAGCTTGTCTCGACTGACTGCGAAGAGTACCCGAGCGGTGCTAGTCATGAGCGCGAGGTCGTCCATGAGCGCGCTGTTGATGGCTAGGACAACTAGTGCGACCGCTCCTATGGGTCCTAGATAGTTGAGGAAGACCTGCACGCCGGGGGCTGCAGATTGAGAAAACAACCCCATCTTTGCCTGTCCCCAACCGACGGTGAGCGCATATGCCGAAATGGTGAGAGCCACTCCAACCAGAGTCAGCGAGAGAATGGCGGCTTTGCCGATCAACCTTCCTTGCTGAGTCCTAATTCCCTTTGTCTCCTCTCCCAGGGGGGCATGGCTGCCCACACCGATGAAACTGGTGATAGCGAAGATCATGCCGAGTGCCACGCCTTTTATCCCTACGCTAGCGAAGGTGAACGGATGCAATGGAGCAGTGACGTGTGCCCGGGCGATGATGATGATAGAAGAGACGATGAGAAAGACGATCTCGAGTGAACTCGTGATGAGCATGGCTTTGACGGTTGGACGAATGCCGAGCACCGACAGCAGCCATGGTACCCCGATGAAAACCAACAGCATGGGGATCCAGAACCAGCTCGGGAGCGCAATGCCCAGGTAGGAGTGAGCTAGACCTGGCAAGAACACGCCGGCGACGTAGATTGGCACGCCGGCGATGCTTATCAGCTGATAGGAGATGACCATGATGGCGGTAACGAGTGCTGGTTTTGCACCTAATCCTGCGGAGACGTAGCTGTAGTAGCCACCAGCAGAGCCGCGATGCTTGGAGAGATGGTAAAGCGTGTTTACCTCGATAAACATGAGGATAAAGGCGAAGAGATAAGAGAGGGGAAGGGCGACGAGGGCAAAGGCGGCACCGGCTGTCATGAAGGCGACGACGTCACAAGTTGGGGCCATTCCGGCGATGCTTTGACTGACCAGACCCCACAAAGAGACAATCCCTGGTTGGAGGCCATTTGATGAGCTTGACGACGGTACTCCATTAGTGGGAGAGAGATCGTTCGGCTCCATCGTCTTGTTGCCCTTTCCAGAACTAGCTAGAAGTTTTTTCTACTACTGATGCTAGCGTTTGACATGGTACAAGTATTCCGCGAAGGCGAAAGATATTTTCCGATTAGACAGTTGCCAGTCTTGCGAGATGGATTTGGTGTAGAGAGTGTCAGCGGCCGCCATGCTACTGCGCCAACAGAAGCTGGGCCAGATTTATGACTGCTGCAGTTGATTTAAGCCACGGCTGGGCCGACCGGACTGCATCGCACTCGTGATCGCCAGATTACTCCAGTGGGTGGATTGCCGAAAATGTCAGCAGTTTGGGATGAAGGAGAGTACGTTTAGATCGGGGGTTTGGCTGATGGTGCTAGATATGAGGAGGCGAAGCCGCGGAAGGTTTAGCGTGGTGCTCGTCGGAGCTGGTGCAGTGCTACTCAGTGGATGTACGACGAATACAACCAGCGGTAAACCAACGACAACCCAGGTTGCAACGAGTGTAGTGCCTGCATCGCCTAAGTCTGGTACTGGTAGTGCTGGCGCAGGAGTGAGTGTCGGTACGGTTTCATCTTCTGCTGGCCATGACAAGAAGGTGGCGCCAACCACTAAAACATCGGCGGGCACCCTGACCTTTTTGACTGAGCCACAGGCCGGCATCCAGCCGTGGCTGAACGCTATCGATGGCGCTCGCTCGGTGATCGAACTCAACGAGTACCTTCTAACCGACACCCAGTTCATAGATGCACTACGCAGTGCAGCCGGTAGAGGTGTGCAGGTGGACGTCATAGTGGACGGACATCCTTATGGAGATGCCTCTGCTCCCGGTGTCGCTGTCTCTGCTTTAGCTGGGAGCGGCGTGAATATCAAAGTGGCTCCGTCGCGTTTCGAAGGATCGTATTCCTTCGATCACGCGAAGTATCTGCTTGTTGACCCAGGCCAACCTGATCAGGTAGCTATCGTTGGTTCACCCAACGCGACTACTAGTGCCTTCGATGGTAGCAATCTCGAGGACGCAGTTGAGACCACCAGAACCAGCACGATTACGACGATAGCAGAGGTTTTCCATGCCGATTGGATCGGTGCACAGGCTGGCTTATCGCCAAGGTCGAGCCTCCTGCTCTCGCCCGGGTCTGGTCCTACAATCGCCTCACTACTTGGCGAGACGGGTCCAGTAGAGGTGATGGCTGAGGAGTTAGGTGATGCTCCGGCGTGTTATCAAGCGCTCTCAACCCATGGATCAGGTGCTCGACTCCTGGTGCCGGCGGGTCTATCCCGCGAGGCGACTGGCTATGCCACCCAACTCGTGCGCGCTGGGGTGCAGGTCCGGACACTGGCAAACCCCTATATGCATGCCAAGCTGATCCTGACACCCGTCTCTGCTTTTGTCGGCTCCGAAAACCTCTCGATTGTCTCCTTTAACGACAATCGAGAAGTGGGTATAGTCACCTCGAATGCAGCGGTGCGCAATCAGGCGCTCGGTTGGTTTAATGAGGTGTGGAATCAGGCAACTACGTGGAGGCCGGCATCAGGTGGATCGGCCGCAGCCACCCCGCCAGCAGCCACCCCGCCAGCAGCCACCCCGCCAGCAGCCACCCCGCCAGCAGCCACCCCGCCAAGTGGATCTGTGCACTCGTATCCTTACCTGAAATATGGCGTCACTGAGTCGCAGGTTACACAGCTATGGGGATCTCCCAGTTCTACATCGACCACTACCTATGACGGCCACCCAGAGGTGATTTGGATCTATCCGGCTGGCCGCGTATATTTCGAGAATGGTACCGTAAGTTATGTCCAACGAACCGGGTGAACTCTACTGTTGCTACTGTGTGAGCTGCGTTTTTATCCAGGTCTCTTGATAGAGGAACGCTATTATCGGTCGCGTGATCCAGATGGTCCGCTAGCCCACTGAAGAGATGGATTGAGCGTACCACTCTGTCCTAGTCTGCAATAACTATTGCGAGCTACGGTGAGCTGTGACCTCCAATTTCGTTGCTGCAGTAGGCGCTCTTAGTACGCTTGGCTATCTACTAACGTGCTTGCAACCAGGGACTTACTCGTGTTCTACCTCTTCTCTTGGTCGCTCAAATAGGTACGGCGGGGGCCACGGCACTCATGATCTATGCCCCTGGGACTGCAGTTCTATCCGAGACGATCTTTGAGCGAATCTGGCTTGCAAGGCTGTGCCAACCATAGATTCTTGCAGGTACCAGCAAGGTGACTAAGACATGATGGAGTTTCGGGGTGATGCCGATGTTTGGATCGACCAAACCTCAGCTATAGCCACTGATCTCACCTAGAAGAGGCGCTTGGCTTGGCGCTGCCTGCAAGTGCACAGCATCTCGGCTCTCCTCTGGATTAGGGCAAAATCTTGGAGCTCAAAGTAGGAATTCGAATGCAAGACATCCAAAGTTCAGTGGCGCTACGAACCAAGCACATCAGCAGCAACCGTTGTTTGAAGAGTGGAGGCCAAATGACCGAAGTTAGTCGTCGTTCCTTTCTGATCCGATCGTCTGCCACGCTGGCAGCCGTTGGAGCAGTCGCCGTTATTCCTGCTGGCGCCGTCCGGCTGGCCGATTCGAAAAAGCAAGCCTATCCTGAGCTAACCCCGGAGGAGTCGAGCGCAATCCAATCCTTGGTGGTGCACGTAGCCAACCCCGCCACAGGTGAGCTATCGGTAATGTTTGGAACCGAAGAGGTTCGTATTAAGGATCATCGTCTGATTGCACAACTCGCCTCGGCGATCCGTGCTCCTAAGTAAAACTCCTGCTATTAAAACCGCAAGACTGCGTTCACTGAAAGGAAAATTGTTGTGTCATCACACCGAGAAGCACCAGCCATATCGAAGGATCCAGTAGCAGACTCTACAGATCTCTACGCGTTTCGTTCGCCAGATAGTCCCGATACCGTGACTATTATCGCTAATTATCTGCCGCTGCAATTGCCAGCTGGAGGACCGAACTTCTACGAGTTCGGCGACGATGTACTCTATGAGATCCACATCTCCAATAATGGGGAGCCGTTGTCGAATATAACCTACCAGTTTCAGTTCCACACGGAGTTGGCGGACCCGAATACTTTCTTGTACAATACTGGTCAGATCACTGCACTCGACTCGCCGAACTGGAACCGACGCCAGTTTTACACGGTTACTCGTATCGACAAGAACGGTTACCATGAGCTCGCCAGCAATGCGCCGTGCCCACCCTCCAATGTTGGGCCACGCTCCATTCCTCACTATGCACCACTAGCGGATGCGGCAGTGGTAACCACGAGTGATGGCGAGAAGATTTTCGCGGGTCAGAGGGCTGAAGGTTTCTACGTGGACCTAGGTTCCATCTTCGATCTCGGAGACCTCCGTCCATTCTCTCCTGATCAACTCATTCCTGGACCGGCCTCAGCTGGAGTCAATGCTACAGCAGGGCTCAACGTAGCCTCGATCGCGATTCAGGTGCCAATCACGCTTTTAACCAGCAATGGGTCAATGCCGACATCGGTGACCGATCCCGCAGCAGTCCTTGGCATATGGACGTCGGCGAATCGGCAGAAGGTCCGTGTCTATGACCAGGCGTTCACTGGTAAGGATTCCGACGTGGGTCCGTTTGTACAGGTCTCGAGATTGGGTAATCCACTCTTTAACGAAGTCATCGTTCCAATCGGCAAGAAGGATCTCTGGAACACGCTTCCACCCTTCGCTGACCGTGAGTTTCTCTCCTATGTACAGCATCCAGAACTGAGTTCGTTACTGCCGGTGCTTTATCCTGGAGTGTTCCCTGACCTGGCTAAGTACACAGCGGCGAGAGCGGACTTGGTAGCCATCCTCTTAACCGGTATTCCCACTGGCGTGGTCGATGGTCTGAACACCTACACGGGTCCATGGTACGCTGATATGTTGCGCCTCAATGTCGCGATTCCACCGTCGAGCTCACCGTCGATTCTTGGAGTGCTTGGTGGAGATCTAGCAGGGTATCCAAATGGGCGCCGGGTCTATGACGATGTTGTCTCGATTGAGCTTCGTGCGATTGCTGGCACGACGATTCCCCTTGTTGACAAGAGCTATAAGCCAGATGCCGCAGCTGGGGCTATCTACGATGTAATCAATCCCAATAAAACTTCGCCAAGTCAGCTTGGCCCGATCGGGGAGACGTATCTCAATAGTTTCCCGTATTTGGGCATTCCCTGGGATGGATTCTCCAACCCTTCGGTGACCGCGACGCCTACCTTGGTGAATCAGTGACCGATATTACCCTTCCTCCCCTGGACCTCCTTGGGCAGCGTACGCTGCCCAAGGAGCATCTCCCTTCAATGACAGGGGCTGTCGCTATCGACATCGATGAGACGACGGGTGCACTCGTTGTCATGGGCGAGCGTGATCACGTGGGTAAGGAGTGCTTCGTAAGTGGTCATGAAGGCTTCCACAAGCATGTGTGGTTCCTAGATCGAGTGTTGCCTGGACGAACCCAGGTGGCGGCGGTGTTCGCCAGCCTTGACCCAGGCATCTATGAAGTAGACATTGAAGGCGAACAATCTTTAGGCAGTGTGACCATCCTTGCTGGGCAGGTCAGGACTCTCGTTGTCGATCCAGATGACGTGGCCACGCCAGACCGAAGCAACTAGGTCGAGCGTGATCGGCTCAACCGCTGAAGGCATAGCTAGATCGCCGCGGCTACAAGCGGCATTTGGAGGGTGACGGTGGATGGGCGGAATCCGTGTCCGTTACTCATTCGTATCGGAAGGTTCGTTGCCAAGTAGGTATCTAGCGCCGGTACCGAGCTTGGCGGCCTTGTCATCTGGGTTGTAGAGCTTACAGGTACCGAGCGAAAGACATCCACAACCAATGCAAGAGTCCAGATCGTCGCGTAGACCTTCTAGTGTCCGAATCTGTTCGTCTATCCTGAGTCTCCAGCTCGCCGACAGTCGATTCCAGTCCTTCGCGTTTGGTGTCCTCTGGTTCGGGAGTAATTCAACAGCGGTTGCAATCTCATCGAGAGTTAGTCCCACGCGTTGGGCAACCTTGATAAAGGCTACGCGTCGAATGACCGAGCGAGTGTACATACGCTTCTGGCCTTCGGTTCGGATTGAGGTCACGAGGCCGCGCTCCTCGTAAAATCTCAACGTCGCCACCGAGACTCCACAACGTCCTGCGACGATTCCAATTGGGAGAAGTTCCTGCTTGGATGGCATCTTTTTACATACTTCCTTTCCTGGCTTGACCTCAAGTCAACTTGAGATTGTAGCGTGTTTCCCATGAACATTGCTGCGATGAGTTCGTCGCCTACCTATGGTTATGAAGACCTAGCGGACCTTATTCAGCTGATGACTGGCGATGAGAAGCACGATGCCAGTGCTCACTCCACTTTGGATGTGCTCTGGGTGCTCTATGACTCGGTGCTCAAGGTAGATCGAGGCTCGATCAATGATCCGATGAGAGATAGATTGATGATCTCTAAGGGTCATGGCCCTATGGCGCTCTATGCAGTCTTGGTGGCCAAGCAAATGATGACAGTCGACGAGTTGCGAACCTATGGAGAGTTTAATTCATCGCTTGGATGGCATCCAGATCGCTTGCGTATCCAAGCTGTCGAGATCTCGAGTGGATCGCTGGGCCATGGACTTGCGATCGCTATCGGTAGCGCTTATGGGCTGAGCCTGCGTTCGTCGTCGCCACCACAAGTCTTCTGCCTACTCGGGGACGGTGAGCTAGACGAGGGTTCGGTGCATGAGGCCATTGCCTTGGCCGCACGTCTTGGCTTGGGCAATCTCACGGCTGTGGTAATCGACAATCGGAGTTCCACCCATGGATGGCCTGCTGGAATCGCCGGTCGCTTCGAGGTGGAGGGCTGGGTCGCCAGCACGGTGGCGGGTCGAGACCATAGGGCACTTGAGGCTGCATTGTGTTACGAAGGCTCCGCTCCAAAGGCGGAGCCAAGAGTCGTGGTTTGCGAGATAGATGACTGAACTGATGACGAGAGAATCCAATGCAATGAGAGAGGAACTTTGAGGATGCGGACGATGCGAGAGGCCTTCTTTGACGGCATTGTGGAGTGGATGGCCACCGACGAGAAGGCGATTGTGGTTCTGGCAGATATCTCTGCTGCTGGTCTCAGAGAGGCGAGTCATAGTTTTCCAGGGCGGGTACTTAACGTTGGCATTCGAGAACAGGCTGCAATTGGAGTTGCAGCTGGACTCAGTCTCGAAGGATTCCATCCTTTGGTGCACACCTATGCCCCCTTCTTGATCGAGCGACCATTCGAGATGATCAAGGACGATCTCTTTCATCAGGGATTGGTGGCGACGCTGGTATCGATTGGCGCATCTTATGACGAGCCTGGTTATGGCCGGACGCACCAGTGCCCTGAGGATGTGGCACTGCTCGATACACTGGGTCCGTGTACGACCCTGGTCCCAGGTCATGCTGATGAGGTCGTTCCACTGCTACAACGGGCGGTATCGTCGGATACTGTCGGCTATCTCAGACTGAGCATCGCGATGAATAGGCGATCTATTCGGAACACAACCGCGACTATGGCCAGGGTAGTGACGGGGGAAAATGGGGTTGTGATCGCCGTTGGGCCGATGTTGGATGCGGTGCTAGATGCCACGGAAGGCATGGATGTTACCGTGCTCTATGCCACCACTGTTCGTCCGTTTGACGCTGCAACGTTAAGGGAAGTTGCCGGACCAACGCCGAAGGTGGTGATAGTTGAGCCCTATCTGGCAGGCACCTCTTCCCCTGTGGTGGAGAGGGCGCTCTCTGATCTGCCACACCGCATACTGGCGCTTGGAGTCAACCATCCCGACCTTCATCGTTACGGCAGTTACGAGGACCATGATTTGGCTCAAGGACTCAATCCAGCTGGGATTTCGTCGGCTATCCGCGCCTTCCTATAACAGAGATGAGGCTGTCTCTTTTCGGTTTTTGATGCAATGCTCTTTCGGCGGCGCGCCGACTGGTGAACGCGTTCGGCTCGCCGACGCGCTCACTCGTCACTGAGAGTTGAACCGGGTTGTGTGCTCGGATCCTTTGGGTCCGATGGATCCTCGAACGTGACTGTGATCTCCTGCTCGCGACGATAGCGTTGTACTTTGGCGAGCGCTATGATTGCCGTCTTGTCTGCCGCTGTCAGCGGTGGCTGTATCAGGCTCCTTGGCCAGAGCTTTCGGACATGGACGACGTTGACCTCAGCTGCGTAGAGGGTGACGGTTGCGGTGAGTCCGAGCCAGGTGATGAGTCCGAGCACGAGTCCAAAAATACCGTAGGTAGCCGAGGTGTGTGCAAGTTCATGCCCGATGAGAAAGCCGCCGAGCTGCTCGAGGGCACTCCATGCTATGCCAGCCATCAGTGCTCCCGGGAGAAGGTCCTTCGTCGGTATTGTTTTGGGAGCAAGGAGGCGAAAGCCGGCGACGTAGAGTACCAGGTTCACCAAGATCGTCGCGATGATCAAGAGAATTTTGCTAAATTCGTGACCACCAAGTGTGGCGGTGAAGGTGGCGATCGACGAGGTTACCAGCACGTTGATGGCAAGAATCGCAAGGATGCCAAAGTTGCGAAGTGTCCGCGGTAGAAACCCGGGGCGGTCGGTCATAGGTACGTTCCAGACCGTTGCCATCGCCTGCTGGGCGGAGGACGCTATCCCTTGTGAACCCCAGAGGGTCCCGAGGATACCAACGATCAGCGTGATCGGGCTGTTGGCGTTGAGTGCGTGCACCCCCGCCTTCGAACCGAGCTCAGAGCCTATGACTGGAATCTGTGCGAAGACGGTGGTCGAGATGCGGTGAGAGAGAGTTGGATTATGAGCAAAGATGATCCCGGTAACGGTAACTGCGACCAGTAACAGTGGGAATAGGGAGGCAAACCCGTAGTAGGCGATAAGCAGAGCCCAGGTAGAAGCTGAGTCTTGCCCATATTTGCGGATGACAGCGTAGACGAAGGCAAGAGGTCGATGGCGCTGCTGCAGGCCATCGATTCGCCGCATGAACTGCTCGATATTGGGCATGTCGTTACCATCCTAGAGGTCGAAGTAACTGAGGTGATACTTAACGAGTCACCAATGGATCCTGAACGCTTCGGCTCGACCAAGACCATCTGAGGCAAAGAAGGAGGTCGCAGTTGGCCGCGATGCGACGGAGCGACACTGCCATAAGAGTGTTAGGAACTTCAACCGGTTTTGTTCTGCTCTTGTGATTGTTGCATTTTTGGTTAGTGGCGCTCGGCCTTGAGGAGACTGGCTAACTTCCTGCCCCTCACAGGACCGGTGGCTTCGCTGCAGTCAAGGATGATGAGGTGAGGGCTCTGTGCTATCGGGAGAAGAGCCCAGCTGGTATGCATGACCAGCGTCGGGTGGCAACGCTTTTGGCTAGAGGAGATTGCTGGATGCCTACGACGCGGATCGAGCGCTTACTTCAGCTTGGATAGGCTGAAGTAATGGAGTATCGCAATCTTGGTCATACCGGTATCTACGTCAGCGAGCTTTGCCTTGGCGCGATGATGTTTGGCGCATGGGGAGAACCTGATCACGATGTGTCTGCAGGGATCATTCATCGTGCATTGGATGCCGGGATCAATTTTGTCGATACAGCTGATGTCTACTCCCAGGGAGAGTCCGAGATTATTGTTGGGAAAGCTCTTGTAGGACGACGCGATGATGTGGTGTTGGCTACGAAGTTCCATGGTCCGATGGACGTCGCCATGGGGGCACCGGGCGGCGATCCGAACAGGCGGGGGAACTCGCGCCGTTGGGTGGTGCAGGAGGTCGAGAATAGTCTGCGCCGACTGCAGACTGATTGGATCGACCTGTATCAGGTGCACCGTCCGGACGCGGACACCGACGACGAGGAGACACTCTCAGCTCTTACCGATCTCCAGCGCCAGGGCAAGATCCGCGCCTTTGGATCCTCGACGTTTCCAGCGTCCAGGATGGTTGAGGATCAGTGGATCGCTGAGCGGCGGGGCCTTGGCAGGTTCGTGACCGAGCAGCCTCCATACTCTCTGCTCGATCGCGGTATCGAGCGCGAGGTGCTTCCGGTCGCGGAAAAGTACCATCTTGGTGTCCTTTCCTGGAGTCCGCTTGCCGGAGGATGGCTTTCGGGTCGAATTCGTCGCGATCAGGGTGCACCACAAACTAGGAGAGCACAGATGATGCCGGCGCGCTTTGATCTGTCCGCGCCTGCGAACCAAGCCAAACTCGACGCCGTCGAACGCTTTGCGAGCCTTGCAGACGAGGCCGGTATCTCGCTGGTCCATCTCGCCCTTGCTTTTGTGCTCCAGCATCCGGGAGTTACGACTCCGATAATCGGGCCAAGGACAATGGAGCAACTGGAAAGCCAGTTAGGTGCCGTGGATGTTCGGCTGACTACCGATCTGCTAGACCGGATCGACGAGATCGTAGCTCCGGGTCAAACGATTGGGGATGATGGTAATGCCTACGTTACCGAGGCACTCTCAAATCCGTGGTTGCGACGGCGTCGAACCGCTTGAGTTCGGGTTTACCCAAGGTTCTCGTACCTAAATAGCGATAGTCGTTTGCTGCTGGCTAGCTTGAGGTGAACAGCCTTTGTGCGCGGATGGAGTTTTAGCTGATCTCGAAGTCAGATCAGGTGGTGCAAAGCGATTCATCTTGCGCGCCGTTGCTCCCGTAATGGGAGGAGGCGAAGATTCCACCATGAAAATCCGTGAGCGGCTGCTTGGAATCTGAATTTGGTCTAGTTGATCCCAGGGCGATGCTCGCCCGCAAGCTATCAGATGCAGATGCCAACTCCGACTGTGATATGACCCATCAACTAGAGACGGTGCCGACGCACCTAAGTTGTATGTGCATACTCCACTTCAAGCCAGCTTGACGTCTCCTTCGATGGGTGAGCAGTTTCGAGATCAGCTTCCGCGCGCTTTCTGGGTCACTTGCAAGCATTTTTGTATAGCTGACTCGATCATCGAAGAAGGTTCGGTAAGTGTCACTGGCGAACCGAGGGTTCAACAGATTTTGGCTAGTAGAACAGGGCTTGTCTGGACTGTGGAGAAAGACGACAATGCCATGGCTGAGGGGTTTCTTCCTTAGTTGGAGCGGTTCATAAAGAGGTTTGTTCACCAGGTGGCGGTTTGTGTTGACACAGACCCGGGCTTACAGCTTCTTTTACGTTTCGACTTGTGAACTCCTAAGACAGAGTCCATACCTTGATGCTTGAAGGTGATGTAGTTGATGATGACAAGCATTTTCGAGACTGACAAGCTTTCTAAGAGTCGTAGGTCTCATCAGGCATCTTGCCTTGCCCTGGTTGAAGATCTACTAATTAGCCAGTCTTACGGGGATGCACAACTAGAGATGGAGGTATGAATAGCCATGGCCCGAAGGTCTTCACTTAGGAGGCTCGCCACTGTAGGCGTTGTGGCGGCGTTAGCAGTAGCGTACTGGGGGGTGCAGGGCTCCCCAACGTTCTCGTCGCAGACGAGTCGCCCACATACTTTTGCCACATCACAGAAAAGTGCCGAGTCGACAAGTTCTACAAACCCAGTTGTAAACCTGACACAACCTTACAATCAGTCCTCTCAAGCAACGCCAACCTCGTCTGTGGGAGGTGTTGCACCACTGGAAATCCAGGCTCCTAGGAGTCTCGGAGTGATAGAGGGAACTCAGGTGCAACTGCAGCTCTCGGCGACGGGCGGTGATGGCCCGCTACAGTGGTCGATCAGCAGCAACCCTAGCTGGCTCCAGATCACCCCTAGTGGTTTGCTATACGGCATTCCCACATCCCCTGGTAATGGCCAAGCCACCATCACCGTCACCGACGCGGCTGGGAGGTCGAGTCAGGTAACCTTGCCAGTCTCGGTTGATGTGCCTTCAGGAAACTGGTCAGGATATGTAGATTACTCACCCAATGGCATACCCTTTACGCAGGCGAGCGCCCAATTTGTGGTGCCAACTCTCTCCTCCTCGCTCCCGCAGTCCTGTGCGAGTGCCGTGTCTGGTGGCATGAGTCTCTCATGTTCGCTTGCAGAGTGGGTCGGTATCGGTGGAACCTCTGGCAACAATACCCTCATTCAGGCTGGCGTCTATGAGATCCCTGATCTTGCGACTGGATCCGTGAAGATAGTCCCATGGGTGGAGAATCTACCATCCCCGTCACAGCCCGTCCCGAACATGAGCGTCGCGCCAGGGAACGATATGAAGGTAAGTGTCGATCAAGTGACTGGGACGGAGTGGAAGGTGACCGTCGAGGATCTCACCACTGGTCAATCGGTGAGTGGTGTAGGTAACTACTACGGGTCCGGCGACAGCGCTGATTTCATAGTTGAGGCGCCGACGACGGCTGCAGGTCAAACCGCTCCAACTCCGTTCTCGAGCCCGATCAAGTTCTTCAATGTCAAGGTGTCGAGCTCGGCCCAGAGCGCTGGTCAGGTGATGCTGCCCACCGCCATGGTCCAGTCGGGGAACGTGGCTACCTATCCAGGACAGTTCCATAGCTCCTACGGTGGATTCAAGGTCTACTACGACGACCAACAGAGCTGATCCTCTAGATCACATAGATGGGCTCCTTAAGCTCTGTCAACTTCGGAGGTGATCCCCAAACTGTGCAATCACCTCCGAAGCCGCACGTAAAACGGGGCACGACGCCGGTTGACTGCATCGGGTCTACCTACATAGCTTTGTACGACCGGAGATATGATCGCTTCAGTTGGCTGAGTAAGAGATTTAAGCGAGCTTCCGTCTCTTGGCATTGAGTTATTGGCGTGGGTAAAGCCAGTTTTTCGATCTAGACATCCGCTCGCCTAACGTGGTGAGTTTTTGACCGTGGCCATCGAAGTAGTGGGTATTGCTTGCGTTGTCACTACATCTCACTCAACGAGACAGCGTTATGACGCGTTCCCGTCATCCATCCATCTGCTCGCAAGGATGAGGTTGTTCCAGTAGGCCGATCCTGCGATCGCTGCCTGAGCATGTTGTGCTCGTCGCGTCGTTGAAGCCACTTAGGTCGCGAACTCGATGTCAGACTCGCTCATCTATTTGTGACTTCTCGACCTGGTGTATGGCTGTAGCAGTCGTTGTAACATACATGAACCTTGCGATCAGGTTGTTCGATCGAGGGTAATAGGAAGGTCTGGCCACTCGCGTGGGTCAGGTGCGGGGGTAAACTCACCGGTGTTTGGGTCGATGGCATAGGTCCAGCTGGGACCTTCGTTGGCTATCTTGGTGAGCGAATTGACCAGGTAGTCGAGGTCGTCGCGCGTCGTGGAGACTCCGATACTCATGCGCACGGCTCCTGGGAGCCTAGGCCGATTGCCGGTCTTGATCTCTTCACGGAGGGAGGTCGCTTGCTCATCACTGACGTTGAGTAACTCAAGGATTAGTGGGTGAGCGCAGAAACATCCATGCCGCACGCCAATCCCAAACTCGGCGCTCAGGATAGCTGCGAGATGGCTGTGATCGTAGGCAGCAAGATTGAAGGGTACGACTCCGATTCGCGCCGCCTCCGGTTCCCAAAGTCGATAGAGCTCTATACCTGGTACATCTGCGAGCCTCCTGCGGGCATAGTCGGCGAGCGCGATCTCCTCCTCTGCGAGTTCATCCATTCCATAGGCGGCGAGGGTCTCGCAAGCGGCTGCCATCGCAACCGCACCAATGACGTTGGGCGACCCTGCTTCGTGTCGTGATGCCCCTCTAGACCAGAGAACCTCAGTTGGGGTCACGAAGTCGACCGCGCCGCCACCACGCAAGTAGGCCTCGGCGCTGTCAAGCCAATCGGCTCTACCCAGGAGCACACCAGCCCCGTAGGGTGCGTAGAGTTTGTGTCCTGAGGCTGCTAGATAATCGACATCGAGGGCAGTCATATCGATCGCCAGATGGGGCGCCATCTGTGCGGCGTCCACGACGATCCTAGCGCCATACTGGTGTGCTACCGTGGCGAGCTCGGCTATCGGCCAGATCTCACCGGTGACATTCGATGCACCGGTGACCGCCACCAGGGTGGTGTCCGGTTGTCCGCGAAGATAGTCGGAGAGCTGTTCGACTGCCTGACTCGCGCTCTTGGGCATGGTGAGGTAGTGGACGCTTCCCTTGGAACGCTGCCATGGCAGCAGGGTTGTATGATGCTCGGAGGTGAAGGCGACGACCTTTGCTCCTACTGGGAGGCAACTCGCCAGCAGGTTCATGGAGTCGGTAGTGTTGCGGGTAATGACGATCGTATCGGTGGGGAGTGCGCCAAAGAACGCTCGAAGTGTCTCTCGTGCACCCTCGTAAGCGCTAGTGGAGATCTGCGACTTGATGCCTGCCCCACGATGCACGCTGCTGTAGTAGGGGAGGAACTCGTCTAGTTTGGCTGCGACCTCAACCAATGCTGGTGTACTGGCGGCAAAGTCGAGATTGATGTAGCGCCGCTGCCCTCCTTGGACGAGTGGAACCTGGATATCATCACCGACCAACTCAAGGTGTGGTCTGTTTTGAGTTTGTGTGGCGTCATGGGAGGTGGATGCGGTTTTCATAGCTCCATCGCTTGATGCAGATTGACGGTAAGAAGTTCGCTATCGAAGGCACCAGTGAGGAATGCTTGGGTAACCATCTCTTGGGCGTCGTCGAGCTGGGAGTTTATCTCCTGCACCGCAGTAGATGCTTTACCTGCCTCTAGAGCAGCGATTAAGGAGCGATGCTCGTGCACGATCGCCTCGGCACGATTACTGTGCTGCAGACCAAGATAGAGAAGGCGTTCCATCTCGTCTAGAAGTGGGACTAGAAGATCGACGAGTCGAGGATTACCCGAGGCTTGAGCTACCGTTAGGTGGAACTCTCTGTTGGCCTGGAGAAAGAGTTGAATACTATCTGGGTCTGTTGGGTCATAGGTGGTCGAGCAGATCTCATCGAGTCGACGGAGCTGCTCGCCGTCGACCCGGCCAGAGGCGATTCGGGTCGTCTCGGACTCGATAAGCCTCCGGACATCAAAGAGATGTCGGACGTCGCCCATCGCGATCGGGGCTACCGCATAGCGGCGGGCGGCGAGGAGTACGATGAGTCGGCCGTGGCGTAATCGAGCGAGAGCCTCTCGGACCGGCGTCCTGCTCGACCCTACGAGCTCGGAGGCTTGTCGTTCGGTGAACTCAGCGCCTGGGGCTAACTCACCGCAGAGGATCATGCGTTTGAGAACGCGATAAGCATCGTCGGTACGTGATCCTCGAGCAGGAGATGTTGGTATACCAATGACCATAGTGATCAATATACTAACTGGTATACATTCAACGTTGCTGTCATTCCTGTCGATGCTCGACCGGGATCGGGCGACTCGCGACTGCCCATCGAAGCTCGCTCATCTCGCGGTGCGCGAATCTCAACTACTCGGACGGCGGCGAGTGGCGGCACACTTTTGGAGTGGGCGAAGCCAAGGAGGTTGTCGGTCTGCTTTTTGAGTTGCGATCGCCGATGCCACTCGATCTTGTAGCACCCCTCCCTGTGGCAGTGTTCCAGTAGAGCGCTGTTCAATCAGAATCAGAAACGCTCTACTCTAGTGCGGCCGATAGAGTGGTGTGAGAGATGAACTAGAGCACCTCAAGGTGGGTTGCTGTTTTGCAGCAGCTTGAGATGTCTCCTCACCGCGAGAGATATGCCAGGGAGTTGACGATGAACGGATTGAACTTCACCCTCGAGGACGCGGTTAGCTACTTTGGCGATCGCGAGATTCAAAAGGGCCGAGGTTATCTGAATAAGGTCAAGTTGGAATCCGTCTCTGAGGACGCCATCGTAGCCCGAGTACAGGGCACCGTTCCTAAGCCTTACCGGACCGTGATTCACTTTGCTAGCAATCGCGTACTGTCGATTTGCAGCTGTCCCGTGTCTACTCGATGTAAGCATGGTGCCGCTGCCATGCTCGTCGCGATGAAGGCTCCTAAATCCAAGGTTGGAACCGAGGTTCGTGCGGGTGCACAAGAGTGGTTGGCGGAGCTGCGACGCGCTGTAGCACCAGCGCCGGTCGATAGGGAAGTTAGTCCGACTGTAGTAGTTCTCTGGGAGATCTTGCCTGCAGAGGGCTGGTTGCCGCCCCGGCTGGTCTGTTTCAAGACCCGCCAACAGCCACAGGGGGCACCGATCGGCAAGCTTGAACCATGGAAGAGTTTTCGCAACGTGTTGAAAGCCCGCCCTACGTTTGTCACCGACGGCGACCTTGAGGCGATCAAGATGCTTTTGCTAGATTCCTCCAAAGGTGGTGACTACCAGCTCGACTATTTCAGCCTTGAGGGAGCCTACGCATTCAAGGTTTTAGAGATGCTGGCAGAGACCGGTCGTCTCATCGGCCGCCGGGATGACGGAGTTGTGCCGTTGCGTTTTGCAGAGCCCCACGAGGGCACCCTCAGATGGAGAGTACTGAGAAGTGGTGAGCAGATTCCCGTGCTCGATGTTGGTTTGGCCGAGGCATGGTGCCTGCCAACTAGCGAAGCGATTCTTTATGTTGATGCGGTCGCTGGAGCGATTGGTCATGTGATCACCGAACAGCCCAAGGATCTGGTCGTCGCCATTTTGAAGGCTCCAGCGCTAAACCCGCTTGAAGCCAAGAGTGCGAAGGAGCTGCTTAAGGGCTCTGGTCAACCAATTGCACTCCCGAGTGAGGCTCCTACGAAGAGTTTGCCGAAGGTGAAGGTGCCGCTTGTGCCGGCACTTATCGTCTCGAGCCTGGAAGTACCGCTGCATGGTGGCACCTGGAATCTACGAACCAGCGACGGTTTCATCGATTTTGCTCGTGCTGAGTTTCGTTATGGAGACATCGTGCTTGAGGTGGATGATGAGGGCGAGCTAATCGAGACCAATGACCAGGGAACTGTCCACCTAGTCAGAGATAAGAGGGCGGAGAAAAAGGCACTACGAGAACTTGCCAAGATTGAGCTCGTGGAGTTGAGCCCGCCAGAGGTCAAGTCTCTAGGCAATCAAGTTGCTCGAGTTGCTTTTGGACACCCTAACTCGTGGCATTGGGAGAAGTTCATGAACGACACGGTTCATGAACTTGAAAGCAAGGGCTGGAAGCTCGAGATCGACCCAGAGTTTCGTTACTATCACACGACGGTTTCTAGCTGGCATGTCGATATCGAGACCAGCCAAGAGGGTTGGCTCGATCTTGAGCTTGGCATCACCGTCGACGATGAACGAATCGATCTTGGCAAACTACTCGTTGATCTGTTCGCACGGGACCCTAGGTGGCTGGCTCCTGGTGGCCTTTCGATGATCGCCGATGACGAGATGATCTTTTTGAAGCAGCCAGGTTCTCCCAGGGTTGGAGTGGAGGCACGGCGACTGAAGCACATTGTGGGGACGTTGATCGACCTATTCTCACGACGATCAGACGACTTGCGACTATCGGCCTTCGATGCGAGTCGAGTGAAAGAACTCATTGGCGATAGTCAATGGGATACGACCGGACTTGATAAGGTCCGGGACCTTGCCAGCTCCCAACTGGCCGGCGACGGTCCAACGCTGGTAGAACCCCCGAGGGGACTGAAGGCTACGTTGCGCCAATATCAACTAGAGGGCTTGTCGTGGCTCCAATTTCTCAAGGAGCATGATCTTGGTGGGATCTTGGCAGATGATATGGGACTTGGCAAGACGTTGCAGACGCTCGCACACATTCTCACCGAGAAGGAGGCTGGTCGCTTGCAATCACCTGTTCTTGTGGTGCTCCCAACCAGCCTGGTTAACACGTGGCAAGATGAGGCTTCGCGCTTTACCCCTGACCTGAAGGTACTCACCCTCCACGGACCCGAACGTAAGTCTCACTTTGGAACTATAGGCGAGCATGATCTTGTCCTTACGACCTATGCGCTGGTGTGGCGTGATATCGCAGTCCTGCAGGAACAGGTTTTTCATATGCTGGTCCTTGACGAGGCGCAGAATGTCAAGAACCCAACGGCGAAGGCCTCGGCCGCCATTCGACAACTCAAGACGATGCATCGGCTGTGTCTTAGTGGAACGCCGATCGAGAATCATCTATTGGAGTTGTGGTCGCAGTTTGATATTGTCCTACCAGGATTCCTCGGTGAACGCAACTTCTTTCGAGAGATCTGGAGCACTCCGGTCGAGGTCCATCAGGATCTAGCTCGCCTTCAGGTGCTCGCCAAACGAGTGCGCCCCTTCATTCTGAGGAGAACTAAGTCCGAGGTAGCCGCTGAGCTTCCTGCCAAAACGGTGGTCATCCAGGCGGTTGAGATGCAAAGCGCCCAGCACGATCTCTATGAGTCCGTTCGAGCTACGATGGACAAGCGGATCCGTGACGAGATCGTGAGCAAAGGTATCGAGCGAAGTCACATAGTCATACTGGATGCGTTGTTGAAGCTTCGCCAGGTGTGTTGTGATCCAAGACTGCTAAAGAGCAGCACCGCGAAGCGGACGGCAAGTTCGTCAAAGCTGTCTGCGCTTATGGAGATGATTCCCGAGCTTCTTGAGGAGGGACGTCGAATACTACTGTTCTCCCAGTTCACCGAGATGCTCGACATCATCGCAGCCGAACTGAAGAGATCCAAGATAGACTTCGTCACTCTGCGCGGAGACACCAGAGACCGGAAGACCCCTGTAGACAGATTTCAGAACAAGGAGGTGCCCCTCTTCCTTATTAGTTTGAAGGCCGGGGGTGTAGGACTCAATCTCACAGCGGCAGACACGGTGATTCACTATGATCCTTGGTGGAATCCGGCAGCTGAGGACCAGGCGACCGATCGGGCGCACAGAATCGGGCAGACCAAGCCTGTCTTTGTCTACAAGCTTATCGTCGCTGGCAGTATCGAAGAGAAGATCGTCGCGCTACAGGAGCGCAAAGCGCAGTTGGCCGCCGGCGTGCTCGATGAGGCGCAGTCGAGTTCGGTTAAGTTTGGCGAGGACGATATCGCATCGCTGTTGAGCCCGCTTCCGGCGAATCGCTAAGAGGATCGAATACCTGAACGATGCGCAGTGCTGGTAAGGGGATCTACTCGTTCGGGTGGGCGTCTGAATGAGCGGACTCGCGAAAGCTATTTGCTAGATGACTAATGCTTGAGGAGTAGGTGTGCGTCGATTGGGCGGCTCATCCTATTAGTTCGAGCGGAACTACGATGAAGGCATCGTGATCAGAAACGGTGATCCTGAGCAGCGTATGAACTGCCTCCTCTGTGATCAGGTATTTCTGCATCTTCGGAAAGTTTTTGGCATCTCGCTCCGGGATCATGACGCCCGGGGTGCCATCCCGGCAAGGGCGCAAGACATACCTGTGGTCCTGGGCTATCGCTTCAAGTCGGAGTCGTTCGTCATTTTTCATGTCGTCAATAGTGGTGTGCATTCACCTTAGCCGATCACAATGGGCCCAGAGAGAGGTTGCAACAGTTGACGTACAGTTGTACTATAATACAATGTACCTGTGTGCGTGGATATTGTCACAAGGTATATATCCGCAGACGGCATACAAGTTGTATCGTGCCGGTAATTTGCCTATACCCGCACGTAAAGTTGGCCAACTCATGTTGGTGGGAGACTTAGAGTCGCAACCATCTGTGCCCAAGTCTGCCGTTACATATGCGCGGGTTTCTTCTGCGGATCAAAGAGGAGACCTAGACCGCCAGGTGGTCAGAGTGCTTACTCAACCGCCCCGAGTCTCCGTGAAACCCGGCGCGGTTCATAGATCTCCTTCCTGGTTGGTGTCAACGGAGATCTCAACCAGGCGCAGTGCAGATTTTTGAATGGTGCACACGCGGCCGATCGGAGTCTTGATCAGAAATTCATTAGTCTCAAGAAGTTTGCACCTGCGCCCGAGCCTCATCATGTCTGCGGGTCGCGATAATTTGGACGCCGAGCAGATCTTTGCCAAGCGTGATTCCGCTTTCGCTGCTACTTATCGGTGTCAGTTCCCTCTGCCTCTGACCGTCGAACATTGTCTACTCTGATCACCTCTGTCTGGGAGGCCACCGATCGATTGACGCTGCCGACGCGCCCGATCAAACCAAAGCAGATAGCCACAAACACTGCTCCCGGAACCGCCAGGACCAGACCTGCGGACGCCACCGACACGAGTGCTCCCCACCCTAGGCTTGCGAGACCCATGGCACCGGTGGTAGCTGACAGCTGCACACTCGAGACTCGGCCGCGCATGGTATTAGCAGAGCAACTCATGACGCTTCCATAGATCATCGACATAAACACGGCCTGTCCGGCACCGGCAAGCATGGACATTAGTCCCGCCAACAACTCGCTATGTGTAAAGCCAATGACGACCAATGGAGCGCCTGAAAGTATGCCGGTAGCCCAAAGCACCCAACCTGGAGGCAACCTGCGAAACAAAAGTAAGACCAGGGGTCCAAGAACCGAACCCAGTCCAAAGGTGGTCAACAAGACCCCGTAGACTCCTGCAGATCCATGGAAGTTGACACTCGCTATCGTGGGCAGTATCCCAAACGTAGCCATGGTCAAACTGCAGTGGCAGGTGACCCAGACAAAGAGCAGACCGATTGGGCTCGTGTTTTTGACATACGAAAGGCCCTCGACAACCTGGCGTCGTACGGGAGTGCGCTTTGCAAAGGTGTTCTTATCGACAATCGGCCTGGCGTGGCCCCTTACGCTGAGCAACAGCAACATACCGCCAAGATAAAACGCCGAACATAACATAAACGTCCAGCCAGGACCCATGGTGGTGAGAACCAACGTGCCTATTGCGGGACCAATGAGTTCAGATCCTTGTTGTGCGATCCTGGTCGCAAGCGCACCATCTACGATCTTGTCCTGTCCCACTAGGTTCGGAATCAGTGTCTGCCAGGCCGGACCCTGGATTGAATTACCAATCCCGACGACAGCGGCGGTAGCTAAGACGATGCCAAGACTCATTGAGTGAGTGAAGGCGAATATGCCTGCCGCAAAACAGACGGCGGCGTTGATAGTCTGGCCCACTGCTGCGACCTTTGCTCGATTCATTCGATCTGCGTAGGTGCCGGCGATGAGCCCGAAGACCATCGTGGGTGTGAGTAGAAAGAAGCTGACCAGACTTGGCCATATGGCAGAGTCCCCGCCAAGTCGGTAGGCTTCCCAGCCTGCTACCAGGATGACAGCAAAGCGACCAGAATTTCCTGACAGAGCACCGAACCAGACCTTACGAAACGGGACAATTGCAAAGACTGACATCGCGGATCTGAACGACCCTGGGGATTTTGCGGAGGTGCTCATGAGCGCGGAAAGAAGCAAGCCACAGAGTGGCCAGCACTAATCTCTTGTAGCGGTGGTTCCTCGGTGCTGCAGCGCTCGGTCGCCGCAACGCAACGGGTTCCACTCCGTACGTGACGCCCAGTTGCAGGTTCGCCGAGCACAATAGCTCGTTGTTTTGAATTCTCAGCCGACGCCTCGATGGCTACCACTACTACAGTTACGTTGTCGTAGGCGGGAATCGGCATTAGAGCACTACCGTGGTTCACTGTAACAATCCTTCTTTGATAGAACATACGAGTATGAACAGAACCTTGACGATCTCCCCACTTTCGGGGGACGGGAATCCCTGAATCAGTTTAGGCCGGCCATAATCGCCAGCCCTCATCCGCCCTTCCTTGCCGAGTTCGGCGTTTTTGCTAACTGCGCGCATGGCTGCTGGTCTTGCGGTGGCGCAAAGGCGTTTTCAGTCCCCGACCGTCTGTCGGCGACCATACTAGATTGCTCGATTGCGAGTATGCGCAAACCATCGGCGAGTATGTTGGAGGCGGCATTAACATCTCGCGCGTGAGATGTATTGCACTGTCTACAGATCTAATGACGGATCTTTAGCTTAGCTAAGCCCTTTGGATAGGTTGGGCTCTGGCAACGACAGTCGTGTGTCATATTTGGTGAGGAACTCCACTCATCTCGACTGCCTATTAAAGAACACTGAGGGAGCCCCCTTGAGTCCGTCGCCCGGTCAAGAGACGGAGTAGTTCTGGTGCATCAGAGCGGAGGGCTCCGATTTGAGCGGCAAGTTCGAGCGAAGCCGCAATAGCGTCGGTAAGTACTACAGGGAGCTCTAGTTGCAAGGCTTGAGCGATATCGAGGCTATGGACACTAAGTTCAAAGGTACGTGTCGGTAGATAATTGGCAAACGAGATCACGCCAGCGGGAATCGTAAGGAGTCTATCGTCTTTAACGCCCTCGACCAAGACCAGCACGCGACTGGCAAGCGATGAGATCATTTCAATGGGATTGGCACCCAGATCGCGTCCAGCCTCTCGGCCTCGTTCCGCGATCGCTTCGTCCTGGATTTGGCGTTGCTTAGGATCTGAACCATCGCCGAGCATGAGTCGGAAATAGGCTGCCGGACTTTCGATGAGTGAGCCCTCGGATATGGGGTTGTTGAGATAGGTTTCAAGGGTTACGAGTGCGCGAGCGCTGTGGCCAACCAGTGCCCTCACATCCCAAACGCCGAGACCAGGCAGGTGCCACTGTGGGTCTTGGATCTGGCCGACAAGTTCGACGAAGCCATCTGTAGCACAGGCGAATGCTGACCTAGTAGCGCTCATGGACACCATAGAGTAACCCTAAGTCCGATATCTTGTTCCCGTCAAGTTCCAAGGGTTAGGGCTGATGGCCCACCACTGTCCGTTCCCTGATCGAAAGCAGACAGTGGTTTACCAGAATTAGCGTACCTTCTACACCAAAGCGAGAGCTGAACCGCCACCAGACCCCTGCTCGATGTCCTCAACCATTCAGACTGCGACTGAACGAGTACAGCCATCGTCATCACCGCCCTGATGCTGCCCTTCAAGATCAGCCGCCTGAGCGTAGACTCGCAGATCTGCAAAGTCAGCGCCGCCTCTCGAACCGCGAAGCCCTGCTGTACTTGTTTCAATTGGTCCTTGTCCTTGTGATGTTTCAGCCCCTTATGGGATCCAACAATTCCTCCTCTCATCAATGTCAGAGCGACCTAATTTGCTTTGCGTCCAGGGCCATCAAAAATACCCATGCGCATAACAAGAGCGTGATCATCAGGAAGTAGGTTTTCTTCTCCCGAGGGATCGCACGATACGGCGTCGCATGCAGGATGAGTAGAGTTCGATCGACTTTGGTGACAATGTTTCTCGTTTGACTCCAACCATTCGCGGATGAGCTCATCCATGGTCTGTTGTCGCCACGGCAAGATCGTGGAATGGCAAGACCAGGGTGAAGATACCGTGAGCAAGGCCGGGAGAACGACAATAACCGGCCTATCACAGTCAGCGAATACCGCCGTATGGAGAAGCTTGAGAAGGGTTATCCCGATAGATCCAAGCTTTATGGAGAGGTCCATGATCTCGCCGCACCGTAGTGTCGTTTACGCGAGCCAAAATAAATCAATGGAGGCGCGAGCCACGAGATGGCCCTTGACAGCCATAAGGTCGAAGAGATAAAAGTCTCATCGAGCCAACCTTCGGGATCTATCCGTATTGCCCTAGGTAGACAGGTTGTGACCCAAAGCGTAGGTTACTACAAATGAGCCGCAATTGTCTTGATACGCCTGCAGGATCCTTTACTCCAAGAAGGGAGTAGGCCTCACGGTTGTATGGGCTCTGGGTTAGACGAAACCCAGAGATGAATAAGTGCACCCGTGTTATTGGTATGGACCAGCCTGGTTCTAGCATGGGTAGTCACCTGTTCTTTCACCGTCGACCAGCTTCTGCTATCGTCTCCGGATCGTAAGCTGAGTTCAATTGCGGCCAAGAGAAGACAGTTCTAGGGATGGCGATGAATAGATGAACCCCAGTTCGTCTGGCTAGCCGGTGATGGACGGGAAGCAGGCCAAAGTCGCTTTTAATAGGCCAAAAGACGTTCTTGATTTTGGTTAAGGCAATATAGTAATTCGAGAGCACGCCCGCGCTCAGCTCGTCTTGACCACATAGGCACCATGTAGCTTGTCATTGGCTGGCTTCGTCGTAATAGCGGGATCTATAACCCGGTCTACTCTGCTCTTACGCATGACCCTCTGCGAGGTTTGCGATGACTTGATCTGGTGTGTGTTTCTTGCCCTTCATGTGATTTCCTACCGTATCTATTTTGGTCGGTCCTCTCACATTAGATGTGGATCACATAGAGTCCATCACCGCAATAGGGGACACCTTTCACGATTATGGACTCGGTAAAACAGCAGCAGACTACTTCCATCTCCTAAACTTGCCCCCTCGCCGAGCTGCCTAAATAGAGATCACCCTTGTATATAACTATCCGAAGTCGGCAAATAATTACCAGATGGATATGAATTCGGGAAGAGCTTCGAAAGGTGGGTTGACACGCTCAGGTGCTGAGTGTAACATGGGCCCTGTACGGGGAAGACTAGCGGGGTTGTGTCCGCAGGTCGGGGGGAAACATGCAAGTTCCTGCGGTATTCGATTATGAGCGCGCCTCTACTGTTGAGGATGCGCTCGCGTTGTTGGTCCGTCATGGTCCGGAGGCGCGCCTGATCGCTGGGGGTCACAGCCTCTTGCCGATGATGAAACTGCGCCTCGCTCGCCCAGACGTGGTGATCGACATCAATGAACTCAAAGAGTTGGACTACATTCGTGTGGAGGGCGACGAGCTGGCTATCGGCGCTATGACCCGACATGCGACGGTACTGGAATCTCCGCTACTAGCACAGCACTATCACATATTTGCCGAGGCCGAGCGGGTTATTGCGGATCCATTGGTTCGCAATCGAGGAACGGTGGGCGGTTCTCTTTGTCAGGCCGACCCTTCCGAGGATCTATCTGCGGTTTTTGCGGCGTTGCGAGGCAGGGTGATGATCCGTTCGGCGACCCAGACTCGCACGGTCGACGCGCGAGGGTTCCACGTTGGCCCGTACCAGACTGAGGTTCGTGATGCAGAGATTCTCACAGAGGTAAGGGTGCCATTACGCCCAGGCTCCGGTAGCTGCTACCAGAAGGTGGAGCGCAGAGCGGGTGACTGGTCAATTGCGGCGGCTGGGGCTTTTGTACAGCTCGAGGGCGACTTGGTGGTTGATGTCGGCATAGGGATCACGGCCGTCGGCGCGGAGCAGTTCACTTGTAGTGAGGCAGAGGAGATCCTTAGGGGAAGTGATGGTTCGGAGTCGGTAGTGGAGACAGCTGCAAGGAGATGTGGTGAACTCTGCAACCCCTCGGCGGACCAACGAGGACCGGTTGACTACAAACGCCATCTTGTGGCGGTGTTAGTCGGACGAGCCTTGACCAAGTCTATTGCTCGAGCAAAAGGGGATATGAGCTGATGCGGGTTGCTATAAAGGTCAACGGTCAGGAGTGCTCGTCAGAGATCGAGCCGAGGCTTCTTTTGGTTCATTTTCTTCGATCGACTCTTGGACTCACCGGCACACACTGGGGTTGTGATACCTCAAACTGTGGGGCGTGCACCGTTTGGCTTGACGGCGTGCCGGTGAAGAGTTGCACTACGCTGGCCGCTATGGCCGATGGCCATGAGGTCAAAACTATTGAAGGCCTGGAGTCGAGCGGCGTTCTCGACCCGGTTCAACAAGGCTTCATTGAAGAGCATGGGCTCCAGTGTGGATTTTGTACTCCTGGAATGATGATGGCCGCTAGAGCCCTACTCGATCGCAATCCAGATCCCGATGAGGCTACGATTCGGGAGGCGATCTCCGGGAATCTTTGTCGGTGTACTGGTTATGAAAATATTGTCCGTGCTATCCGGTGGGCAGCGGCTCATCAGACCGCACAGGAAGGAGCCATCGCGTGACCGCGACCCAAACACCCACTCAGGATACGTCGCTCAGTCCGGAGGGGAACCCACTTGGGTTTGGGCGTATGCTTCGAAAAGAAGATGCGCGTTTTGTGCGCGGCCAGGGGCACTATGTCGATGACGTTAACTTGCCCGGTATGCTGCACAGCGCAATTCTTCGGAGCCCCTACGCGCATGCACGTATCGTCTCGATCGACACTAGCGCTGCCGAGGCTCATCCGAAGGTCAAGGCTGTGATCACCGGCAAAATGCTCGAAGATCTCAAGCTCGCATGGATGCCGACTCTCTCTGGTGACGTAGTGGCGGTGTTGGCGACGGATAAGGTCAGATTTCAGGGTCAAGAGGTGGCCTATGTGGTGGCCGAGGACGAGTATTCGGCGCGCGATGCGCTTGAACTCATTGAGGTAGATTATGAACCACTTCCGGCAGTAGTCGACGCCAAGCACGCTCTCGATCCAGATGCACCAATTATTCGAGATGACCTTGAAGGTAGGGCAGATAACAAGATTTACGACTGGGAGGCAGGGGATGCCGCCGCTTGTGATGAGGTATTTTCTAATGCAGAGGTCGTCGTATCCGAGGATATGATCTACCCTCGCGTTCATCCTGCCCCAATGGAGACCTGCGGGTCTGTTGCCTCTTTGGACAAGGTAACCGGCAAGTTGACGATGTGGACTACCACACAGGCACCGCACGCGCACCGGACCATCTACGCATTGGTAGCGGGGCTGCCCGAGCAGAAGATACAGGTGATATCGCCGGACATCGGTGGAGGGTTTGGGAATAAGGTCGGCATCTATCCTGGATATGTCCTCTCGATCGTAGGATCCATCGTCACTGGTGCACCTGTCAAGTGGATGGAGGATCGCTCCGAGAACCTGATGTCGACCTCTTTCGCCCGCGACTATCACATGCATGGGGAGATCGCCGCCACCAAGGAAGGAAAGATTCTGGGCCTCAGGGTTCATGTGTTGGCTGACCATGGCGCCTTCAATGGAGTTGCACAGCCCACGAAGTTCCCAGCAGGATTCTTTCACATTTTCACCGGCTCCTACGACTATCCGGCCGCACATTGCAAGGTCACTGCGGTCTATACCAATAAGGCACTCGGCGGTGTGGCTTATGCATGCTCGTTTCGGATCACAGAGGCTGTGTACTTGGTGGAGCGTATGGTGACCTGTCTGGCCTATGAGTTGCAGATGGATCCGGCCGAGTTGCGAATGAAGAACCTCTTAAGGCCCGAGCAATTTCCCTATATGTCGCCGACTGGTTGGGAATACGACTCTGGCGACTACCCGCGAGCGCTTAAGGAGGCGATGCGGATAGCGGGTTACGAGGATCTCAGAGCTGAACAGGCGGCCAGACGAGCTCGGGCTACAGAGCCGGGGGCAGATCCTTCAACTCCTCTCATGGGCATCGGTCTGTCGTTCTTCACCGAAGGGGTCGGTGCTGGTCCAAGGAAGCACATGGACATCCTGGGTCTCGGAATGGCCGACGGATGTGAGCTACGTGTGCACCCGACTGGGAAGGCACAGCTCCGGCTCAGTGTACAGACACAGGGACAGGGCCACGAGACGACGTTCGCCCAGATCGTGTCTCATGTGATAGGACTGCCGCCGGAGGACATCGAGGTGGTGCATGGTGACACCGACAACACTCCATTTGGGTTAGGAACCTATGGCTCTCGTTCTACTCCCGTATCAGGAGCGGCGGCGGCGGTGGCGGCACAACGCATCAAGGATAAGGCGCGAGTGATTGCTGCTGCTGCGCTTGAGTGCTCGGTCGAGGATTTGGAGTGGGAGCACGGACGGTGGTACGTCAAGGGTGACCCATCTCAAGGCAAGACGATTGCAGAGATAGCCATGGCCGCCCACAGTTCTCTGGAGTTGCCTGAGGGTGTGGAGGGGCACTTGGATGCCTCTGTTGTCTACAACCCACCCAATCTGACCTATCCTTTTGGGGCGTATATCTGTGTTGTCGACGTGGACCCCCAAACTGGAGCGGTGAAGGTGCGCCGGTTCATCGCAGTCGATGATTGTGGACCTCGGATTAACCCTATGATTGTTGAGGGACAGGTTCACGGGGGATTGGCTGATGGACTAGGTATGGCCCTGATGGAGGTCATCGCCTTCGATCCCGATGGCAATAATCTTGGAGGGTCGTTCATGGACTACCTGTTGCCGACGTCGATGGAGTGTCCAAGCTGGGAACTTGGAGAGACGGTCACGCCTTCTCCTCATCACCCTATTGGCGTTAAGGGAGTGGGCGAATCGGCGACGGTAGGATCGCCGCCGGCGGTGGTAAACGCAGTATTGGATGCTCTCCAGATTCGCCACGCAGACATGCCGTTCACCCCAGCTATGACGTGGCGTGCCCTGCAAGGTAGGCCAATGCGGCCGGATCTAGCTATCGAGTGAGTAAACGATGATTCGCCAGGATTTGTCGTCTCGTCGTGATGTTTTGCGCCAGTCTCGCACACCATTCGTTCATGCGCTCGTGGTGTATGCGCAACCTCCGACATCGGCCAAACCGGGTGATGAGGCAATCGTTTTATCTGACGGTACTATTGAGGGTTTCGTCGGTGGTGATTGTGCTGAGGCGACGGTTCGACAACAATCTCTTGAGACCCTTCACTCAGGCGAGACGATGCTGTTGCGCATCACCCCCGATGTAGAGAATGATGTGGTTGGCAAGAAGGTCGTTCATAACCCGTGTTTGTCGGGAGGGACGTTGGAGGTGTTCCTCGAGCCTCTGATTCCACCGCCACTCGTGTATGTCATTGGTAATACCCCCGTCGCCGAATCCTTGGTGTCCTTGGGCAGCGTCGTCGGGTACGCGATGGCGACCTACTCCGGGACGATCGCCAAAGACGCACACGCTCTTGTAGTAGCATCGCACGGAAAGAACGAGGATGAGGCACTTGTGGATGCACTTGTTGAGGGTGTGCCTTATGTTGGGCTCGTAGCCAGCAAGAAAAGAGGGGCTGATGTGGTGGCTCGACTTGCCATCGATGAAGCACTCAAGGCTAAGGTGAGAACCCCGGCGGGGCTACCCATCGGCGCTTATACGGCAGGAGAGATCGCTCTGTCGATTCTGGCGGAGATCGTTGCGGAGCGTCCTAGTGGAGTCGTTGGTTGCTACGAGGGAACTCGGGCCCTTACTACCGAGATCGATCCTGTCTGCGGCATGGAGGTGGTGGTGTCGGAGGCGTCGCTACATTCGGTGCACCCCGATCCCGATCAGAACGGGCGACTGGTGTGGTTCTGTGGGAATGGATGTCAGAGAGCATTCCTCGCCGACCCGACGGCGTTTGCAGGTGCGAGAGGAAATCATTGACGTCGCTGAAAGATCTGGCGCCCTCGCCGTCGGAGCTCCAGGTTGCTTTGGAGCATGTTGGTTACCTTGCGGATGTCGGTATCGCTACTGCGCTATTCTGTGCAGCGAGGCTGCCACAACCCCTGTTGTTGGAGGGAGAGGCTGGAGTTGGCAAAACAGAGGCTGCCAAGGCGTTGGCCGAGGTACTGCACACTCCTCTCATACGGTTGCAGTGCTATGAAGGGATCGATGCGGCAGAGGCGCTCTATGAGTGGAACTTCCCGCGGCAACTGCTCGCGATCCGTGCTGCCGAGGCTGGCCCTAACCGGATCGAGGACGATCACGTATTCACCCGAGAGTATCTCATTAGCCGCCCGTTGCTTCAAGCGGTAGATCATCCGGGTCCTCTACCCGCTGTGCTGTTGATCGACGAGGTGGATCGAGCCGATGACGAGTTCGAGGCGTTTCTGTTTGAGTTGTTGGCGGAGGCGAGCGTGACCATTCCAGAGCTTGGAACTGTGCGTGCGCAGTTCCCACCAGTTGTCGTACTTACGTCGAACCGTACGCGCGATCTGCATGATGCACTCAAGCGACGATGCCTTTATCATTGGATCGACTATCCCGGCCTTGACCAGGCGATCGCAATCATACGCCGACGTGTGCCTGCTGCGACTGAGTCACTGGCGAGTCAGGTAGCGAGGGCCATTCGTCGTCTACGATCGTTGGATATCCAAAAGCCGCCAGGTGTTGCCGAGGCGATTAACTGGGTACTTGCATTGAATTTGCTTGGTTACTCGGCGCTCGATGATGATGCGGCGTCGATGACTGTGGGTTCGGTTCTTAAGTATCGTGAGGACCTCGACGTAGTGACAGACAAGGGGTTTGGATGGCTGACGAGCGCTTGATGGGAGTTATCGCAGCGTCATGAACCAGATTGATGGCACCTGAGGCGTGGTTGGAGATCTGCAGGTTGATCTTGCGAGTGTTGTTGCGAGATTTGGATCGAAGTTACAGGCGGCTGGTGTGCCGGTTGCGGCCGATCGATCCGGCCGGTTCGCAGCTGCGATAGGTCTGGTACCACCTATTGGACTGACAGAGTTGTACTGGTTGGGACGGGTGACCTTGGTTTCCCAACAGTCGCACCTAGAGATATATGATCGTGTCTTTGCCCAGATTTTTGCTGGAATAGTTGATCCGGCCGATTTTCGCGGAGATCAGCCCCCTGCGCCAACCGGAGCACCTGGAAGGTTGCTCCCACGAGGGCGGGAGGCGGTGTCGCAGCTAAGCCAGCCTCAGGCGCACTACCCGTCATGGTTAGGGGACGTTGGAGAGGGACGTGATGAGGAGTCTTCTCAGGAGGCTAGCCTTGCAGCTACTCTGAGCGTGGAAGAGCGGTTGCGCAACAAGGATTTCGCGACCTTCTCCGAGCTTGAACTCGCTGATCTACGTCGGCTTACGACCCGCTTTGCGTTTGCAACACCACAGCGACGGAGCCGTCGCCTCGTACGATCCATTCGTGGTGGGCGGATCGACATACGTGCGACTCTGCGTCATGCGAGACGGACCGGTGGGGAGCCAGTTCATTTAGTACATCGTCGCCATCGAACTCGCTCGCGGCGCTTGGTGTTGCTGTGTGATATCTCGGGATCGATGGAGCCTTATGCCCGTGTGTATCTCCAGTTGCTGCTTGGTGGAGTCCATGGAACGAGTGCAGAGGCATTTGTCTTTGCCACCCGCCTCACCCGCCTTACAAAGGTCTTCAAAGGAGTAATTCCGGCCGTTGCTCTTGACCGAGCGGGACGGAGTGCTCCCGATTGGTCGGGAGGCACTCGGATCGGTGACGCTCTCGCGACGTTCAACAACGACTATGGACGTAGAGGGTTTTCGCGGGGAGCCATCGTCGTGATACTCTCGGACGGCTGGGATTGTGGAGCTCCGGGAGTGGTCGCCCGGGAGATGGCCAGACTTCATTTGCTTGCCTTCAGAGTGATATGGGTTAACCCTAGGAAGGCTGCTCCGATGTATGCTCCGCTGGTACAGGGAATGGCGGAAGCCCTGCCGTATGTGGACACGTTTGTGAGCGGACACTCACTAGCGGCCTTAGAAGAGGTATTGGACGCGATAGGGTCGGCTGTTGGGTAGGTGCAATGGCTTTCACGAGTCGGGACTGGTAGACCCGCCTGTCGTTAACACACAAGCGTGGAGCCCCTTATCGTGTGGGGCACGAGCTGAAGAACTCCTCGCTTTGGCTGCGTAGTAGGTTGAGAGAGCGAACTGCAGCACTCTACAGATCAGTTGGCCTACCCACCTACATCTATTGTCATCGATGAAGGCGACTGTTCACGGCGTGTCTTTCTGATGCCACCGTCCAACAAGGTGGCGCAAAAATCGAGGCCGCCTTCAGAATCTCATTGGCTCGTTTGAGCTCTTCGTTCTCAAGTTCGAGCTCACGCATCCGAGGTTTTGCATCTGTTGTGATCCAAGCACGAGCTCGCGTGTCGATCTTGCGTCTGCCCTGTCGACCCAGTGCCGAAGTGTCTCTGGGGTCATGGAAAGCCTTGATGCTATCGACACAATTGCTGCCCATTGCGATGGGTACTCGCCTCGGCGATCGACCACAATGCGAATGGCTCTCTATCTTACCTCCGGCGAGTACCTCTTTACTTCTCCTAACTACTTCATCTCAAGGTTGGGAGTCTCCATAAAAGTAGGGGATATTGACATCGGCGAGAGGTATGCCGGGCACTTGCCTTGGTTATCCTCTCCAGAACGCAAGCCGACTATCAAGATGCATCTGCGTCCAAAACTTAGACCCTACGAGTCGAGGATACGTGTGTAGTTAACGGAGGACCTAAAGGTTCCAAAGAAGCAGTGACACGCCGTTTCGAGGATCTGGCAACGACTCATCGATGAGTGTGGCACCGATGTCTCGGTGTCTGCGGTGCGGGTGATGATGCGCGAACTTAGAAGCTGAGATAATCGAGCCAGCAGCCACCGCGATGATACCCCAGGTACACGTAGCCGGCAGAACCGCCTAGGTGGACTTCGGTGATGTCTGGGTGATTGTCAGTGGCGAGAAGATCAGAGCCAACACACTTGGTACGCGTGCATCCCCCAAGGTCTTTTGGAGGTCCAATTGCTTCGGATACAGGTGGTTGTCAGACATCCTATAAGAAGGCAGTACAGTGCTGACGGCTCCATCCAGCACCAGTTCACTCGTTAATGGATTAAGGCAGACAATAGAACAGTTGCGTTACCCTCTCTCCATGGCGGCTGTGCGCATCAGAGACCTCGAGCCTGACCGGCAACGCGCCTCACCTCAGTGGGTACTCCTGACCGTACTCTTCCTTGGGGCGGGAGCCGAAGATACGCCGCTCCGCTTCGTCTATCCGAACGTCGTTAATGCTCGCCTCACGACGGCGCATCAACCCGTGCTCATCGAACTCCCATAGCTCATTCCCATAGCTGCGCCACCACTGTCCGTTTGAATCGTGACTCTCGTACTGGAATCTGACGGCAATCCGGTTTTCGTCGAAGCTCCACAGGTTCTTCCGCAAGGCATAGTCCAGTTCGCGCTCCCATTTCCACGTTAAGAACTCTATGATCTCGGCTCTTCCCGTGACAAAAATGTCCCGATTACGCCATACCGAGTCCTCCGTATAGGCGAGCGCCACCTTCTGTGGATCGCGGGTATTCCATGCGTCCTCGGCGTTCTGCACCTTTTGCAACGCCGTCTCGCGGGTAAATGGCGGTAGCGGCGGCCGCTCCTCAGTCATCTTGATCTCCCCCTCCTAAGCCAAAACATAGACTAGTTAGTTTCTCGAACTTATTGGTGTTGCTGAAGTTATCGATCTGATACATCTCGTCGTAGACGCGACGTGAAGTATAGACACGGCCCGAAGATGTTATAAGCACCCCGTCCCGTACAGCAGCCTTCAACGTATTGATGATGTGATCAGTATCGAGTATCTGGACATCTGGAATTCCGAACATCGTAGGCATGGCGAGAGAGTTGGAGGTCGCAACGAATTCATTCTGATGTCCTTAAGCACTTGGACGACGCCTCACTCCGAACTCCTCGACAACGCTGGTAGTAGGCTTCCGCTGCCGTTCACCTGATTGTGTGAGCTACGCCATTGGCTAGCTTACCAAAAGCGATATCTCTGGTGGGGTCAGGCTGTGGGATGACCTGGTTTGGAGTCTGCGTCTCGTGTATCGGTTCCTGCCGAAGCCTCTGGGTTGTCACTGAAGGGAGGGAGGTAGGGGAGGATGAACGTTGGAGGTAGCGAGCCGATTATTTGAGGGAGCTGCTTGGCGCCGGCTGCTTAGGCGCTAAAGTTGCACCTCGTAGCAACACCTCCATTCTTAACGTCTTTTGCGGCTGGACGTTCGCTATCGCACTCGAGTAGATACTTACTTTCTACAGAGTTAAGCCGACCAGTATGGCTCCGATTCAATTCTCTATTATTACCCTTCGGGCTCATGAATAGATAGTCTCATAGACTGCGTATTCCTGCGAAATCTGCCACCTGTTCTCGCTGAAACTTGCCACCCATTCTCGCTGAAGTTTGCCACCCCCTAGAGGGTGCGAGAAGGACTGTTTGAAGTGTATATCTGATGGGTCGAGAATTGGCTCCTTTCGATTGATTTATGTGCACCCCAAAGATCGGAGCTCTACTCCTCTTGGATGGTTGTATCCTCAGTTGATAAAATCGTTGAGCCGGCTAGCGAGACGCTGTGCACCATCTCTGGTCTGACCGATGACAACGATCAGTTCGTCGTTGTCGCGACGTAGCTTGACCATCCACGACCGGTCCTCGCTTCGATTTCTTGTACTAGCGGAACCGAAGTGCACCTCTGCTGTGACCGGTCCTCTCCTTCGTTGTCGATGAGCAGCTACACGACAGGCGGCCGAGCAGTACCGTGCCGGTCTTCTTCTCGGTTGTTGGCCCAGAATCTGGGCGCATCCCGGCCCCTCCTAGCGGTGAGAACTACGCGTTCGCGATCGTCGGTGTTGGCTGTGGACGGCCTTTCACGTCTAACAGCTGCGCCGGCACCGAGGTGGCTGCAGCTACCGGCGACTCAAACATAACCAACGTTGCGTTGTACTTCAACACTGGCTACACCGATGGCTACGGCCGCAACATCAACTCCGCCTGCGCGAACGACGGCATTGGCGACCCCTACACCGTCTTCAATGGAATCAAGGGTGTGCACGCCCTCTCCACTGCCCAAAGGGCGTGGGAGATAGGCTGTTCCGAAGCCCTCTACGCCAAAACCAAACCCCCGGCGGTTACACCGACGATGTGGTGGGCTTACGTCGAGACGGGCAACAGCTGGTCCACCAACACTTCCGTCAACGACTTCGCCATCGACGCTCTCAGCTACGCGATGCAAGCGGGTGTCGCTCTCCGCAGTTTTTACTCCTACACTTCCGCTTGGAACAAGGTCGCTGGGAAAGGCTCTACTCCGACGCCAGCGGAGAGCGGGAGCTGGGTCGCCTTCGCTGGTAACACCCTCAACGGGGTGAGCAATTTCGTGGTGTAGAACGGTACGTCGGACGGGGCCGCCACGACCCCGGTTCCTGACCGTAGCGGCCGGCGACGGCCTTAAAGACGACGCCGAGATAGCAGCGAAGCTCGCCGCCGGAGGACAGTTTCGGCCTAATTAGTGTCGTGATCGGAGCGACGAAGGGACCGCCAGCCCTGCAGTCCAACCGACAGGCCCAGTCGAAACAACCGGGGGCGAGTCTCTTCGCGGCGATGCCAATGCGCGTGAGCCGGTAGTAAACGCCGGTAGCGGTCTACGCCATTGACGCCCGCCCGTCATCATGGTAAACTGTCGTGTCGCCAAGGGGTTAGCGAAGGGGGGTCCCGCCACAATGGGAACCAGGATATCTGGATGGCTGAAAGCCACAGTGGCTTCGGTGGCCCTCGTGGCCGGGATCGCGTCTGGGGGCCAAGGCTCCTTGACGGCGGCATCGAGTTCCGCGGCAACGCCGGGAGACCATGCACCCGCGTGCGGTACGCCTGCTGCGGGCCACGCCCGCTGCGGGGCCATCGAATTACTGAACCCCTCGCAGAACTGGCATCCCGGCCCGAACGCAGCGGCCCCTTCCAAAAAGCCCGGCAGCGGATCTACAACGACAGCGCCCTCCGGCTACTATCCCGCCGACCTGCAAAGCGCCTACAACCTGGCCGGCGCTCTCAGCTCCATGACCAAACCCGGCGGGGCCACTATCGCTGTCGTCGACGCCTACAACGACCCCTACGCCGCCACGGACCTCGCAGCCTACCGCTCGACGATGAACGCTGCCACAGACCCGAGAACCAACCTGACCGGCACCAAGATACCGCCACTGTGCAGCAGCACGACCTCGCCCGGCTGCGTGACGTTCAAAAAGGTGAACCAGTCCGGCGGCACCAGCTACCCGAAGGGTAACACCGGCTGGGGGGAGGAGATCTCGCTGGATCTCGACATGATCTCGGCTATATGCCCGAACTGCAACATCACGCTCGTCGAAGCGTCGTCGAGTAGCTTCTCCAACCTCAACGCTGCAGTCGCCTACGCTAAGAGCCTCCACCCTGCCGCAGTGACCAACAGCTACGGCGGCAGCGAGTTCAGCTCCGAAACCTCCTACAACGCCAACTACTCATACTCCCCCTCATCGTCGGGCGGCGCGACGGCGGTAACGGCCGCTACCGGTGACAGCGGCTACGGCGTGGAGTTCCCCGCCGCCGCCCCCAACCTGACCGCAGTCGGCGGCACCAGTCTCACCTACACCGGCACCGGCGCCACCCTTGCGTGGAACCCCCAGACCGTCTGGTCCGGGGCGGGCGCGGGCTGCTCCGCCTACGAGACCATGCCCAGCTGGCAGGACACGTCCGCATTCGACGTGTCCAGCGTGTGCGCTAGCCGCCAGGTAGGAGACGTGTCCGCAGTCGCGGATCCCAACACCGGGGTCGCTGTCTACGACACCTACAGCGAGCCCGGTTGGATGGTCTTCGGAGGCACCAGCGCATCTACGCAGATCATCGGCGCCATGTACGGCCTCGCCGCAGGAGCGGGCGTCGAGCAGCCCTCCCCCGCAGGCCTCTACCAGGGGACCGGCGTGGTGGCGGTGACCTCCGGCAGCGATGGCAGCTGCGGCACTTACCTGTGCCAGGCCGGCACCGGACGGCTGTCCAGCGGATATGCCGGCCCAGTCGGCGTCGGCGTCCCCGACGGAATCGGCGCCTTCTCGGCTGCCACCGCCGGCTCGCTCAGCTTCAGCCCCTCCTCCGAGACGGCCACCGCCGGCCAACCGACAGGGTCACTGAAGGTCAACCTGTCCGCACCTGCGCCCTCCGGCGGGGTCACCGTCAACCTTGCCACCAGCTCCTCTGGCGGCAGCTTCTCCACCTCCTCGACCGGTGGGTTCAACCACACCCTCTCGCTAACTGTGGCAGGAGGCGCCACGGCTACAGGGACCTTCTATTACGAGGACACGGTCGCCGGCACCTCGACCGTGACTGCCTCGGCCCCCGGTTGGACGACAGGCAACCTCTCGGTGACCGTCGACCCCGGCCCTCTCGCCTCGATCACGGTGAGCCCATCATCGGCCACCGTGGCTGAAGGCGCCACCCAGACCTTCACCGCCACAGGGGCGGACTCCTACGGCAACCCGGTCGTCGTCGACCCGTCCTGGACCACCACCGTCTCCGGTGGCGCTGTCAGCCCGTCGAGCGGCAGTTCAACGACCTTCACCGCCGGCTCGACCTCAGGCGCTGGCGCCGTCACCGCCACACAGAACGGCGTCAGCGGTTCGGCGTCGGTCACCGTCAGCTCCCTCGCCGCCATGACCGTCACCGTCACCAACGGGTTGACGGTCCGCAAGGGCCCCAATTACCGCACTCCCGTCACCGTGACGGCCGCCGATGCCACGACGTTGGCTCCCCTCAGCGGGGCCAACGTGGCGCTCGACGTCTTCTCGGGGTCCTGCTCGACAGGCACTCTCGTCAGTTCGGGCAGCGGAACCACCGGGAGCAACGGGCAGGTGACCTTCACCTTCACGACCAAGAGCCAGGGAACTTACTGCGCCGTCGCCACCGCCACCTACAGCGGCTACAGCACCGGCACCAGCCAAGACTCCTTCACCAACTGAACCGCCCGGACACCCCGACCAACATCAAACGGCGCGCTACACCGAAGTAACCGCTAGCCAACCGAATACCACCCGGCCTACTCGGCGTCTCGCGCCCGGCTGGAAGGCGCCGCCGACTACCCCTCGCCCAAACGCCACGAAAGCACAAGAAGTTCCAAACTTCGACGCTAGAACGGCAGCGGCGTGTTGAGGGCATCTATGGAGTGGCGCGTCACTTTGAGCTGGCACCGCGTCGCTTGGCAGACCTGCTGTAGTTGGTTGGTATCCAATAGGCGGTGTGGCTCAGAGATTCGACGTGGACCTCATCGACGATGACGACGTCTTCGAAACAGGTGCGCGGCCAGCACACTTGTTTGGGCATCCCCATCTTGGCGTGGATGACATCTACGACGTGTGGGCCGCAAATCGCTGTTGTGCCTGGCGGATCCTACCAACGCACTGGCTCATGCGGGTGGACGGTCCCTTGAGTGTGCTCCACTTCCTTTGTGGGGCGACCTCCGTCATGCTATCCATCTCAGCCCCCCTAGCCCGCCGAAGGATTTCGCCCCTGACCAGTCTGCGTCCTTACACTGGTCCACTCCCGCATTGTCGTGACCGCTCCTTGCGAACCGAGATCTCGCGTCCAAGGTGGTTGCGCACATGATCGGCGAGGATCTCAAGGCCTTGGTCTCGCAAACTGGGAGCAGCCTCAAGGGATCGCCCTGGCCAGTGGTGGCCGTGAGATTACTGTTATGGCAGGAATGCTCAGTCTGAAATTTGTACAAGTTCATGTTATAATACAGCCATGGCAGAGATGGTAGTCCCTACTAGTGAGGTCAGAGCAGCTCTCGGACAGATCACCAAGCGCTTCGACGCCGGTGACTCCGAACCGGTATTCTTCGGGTCGCATCGCCGGGTCCAGGCAGTGCTTGTCCCCATCGCAACATGGGAGAAGCTGCTCGCCCATGCCGAGGACGAGTTGGACCTTGGTATAGCAAGACGCCGCCTTAGCGATCGTGGCGAGTGGCTCAGCGAAGAAGAACTCGATGCCGCAGTTACCCGTGCGATAGAGAAGGCTTCTGGGCAAGCGCCGGCTTGAAGCAACGGGTGCAACCAGCTCGCTATCGGGTTCTTGCCCACCCAGCAATAGCAGACGATCTTGCCATGCTTGCTGGCTACGGACCGCAGGCGGTGATCGCCGCTCGCAAAGTGCTCGATGATCTCGCGTATGCAAGGGTAACCGGCAAGCTCCTTGGATCCCGGTATGTCACCGGCGACTTGACCGGCTACGCCAGCGTTAAGTTCGACGTCCCCGGCAGCCCTACCCGTCGCTTCAGGCTCGTCTACGGCGACATCGACAACGAGACCCGTGGTGTACTCGCTATTGGAGTCCGTGACGAACACGCTATCTACCGACTTGCGCTAGAGCGTCTGCAAACTAGCAATGAGAGTTCCACAGCCGACGAGTTCTGATCTAGTCGTAGCGAGCCCACCGTTGCGCGGCACAACATGCCTATCAGTGGTGGGTACCTAACCGCGAGGTGTCGGTCCGTTGCTGGCAACAGCTGCCTACCATAAACTAGCGCTGCGCTGGGTATTGTCTCAATTGGCCGCAGGACATCCTATTCAGGGGCTTCTGCGGCGTTCGGGTTACGACACGTGCGAGTAGAGCTCAACCGCACCCATCCTGGGACACCCGAGCTCATCGAGCACTTTGTCGGGCTCCTTGTGAACGAACATGCACAGGTTGGCGCTGGAGTTCCTCACCAAATGGGACACACCACTCTGCTTGCCTCTGCCGCTTGTAGCGTATCGATTTGTTCGGCCGCCAATCTGCGATAGATACTCAAATGTCGACGAGTCTTCTCTTTCCTAGTTTTCTGATCTTCTATTTGAGTTGGGAATGAATCCCCTTGTGCTCTCGTGGAGAGTGTCACACTTTAATTCGTGACATTTTTAGAAATCAACTCTCGGAGTCATTGGAGTAATATGGCCTCTGAGCTGGGATAATAAGCGCGCTCGGAGAGATTCGAACTCCCAACCTTCTGATCCGAAGTTGGCCCTTGAGCCCTTAAATAAAGGTCATGAGTTTGCATCAGCGCAGCTCAGAGCAGGTATTGTGTTCAGCAGTTGTCGGGAACACTCATGGTTGTTCAAGATTCCGTGACATTTTCTGTGACACAAATTGGTAGCCATGTCAGGCGTAGCAAAGCTCTCACCCGCATCCGGAGTGGACAACACCTCTTGGTCTCCAGCAGCAAGATTGCCCGGCATAAGTCTAGCGCCCACCATAACTGGTCGCTTCTGAAGTCGGATCGGTTTTCACTTCAAAACACGCTTCCCGTGTCTATTATGGTCTGTCCTCTCACATGAGAGGTGGATCTCATAGGGTTCACCACTCCAGGTGCAAGCGCTCGCGTATGCTCATAGGTCGTTTGCAGACTGAGAGTACGACAAATAAGGATGATCGTTCATCCCCACCCTCAATGGACGATGTTTGCGCTCTCGCTCGATCATATGAATGAGGTAGGCGACAAGCGGCCTGCGAAAGTGGGAGGTAGTCCAGCGAGGGGACGTAGTAGGGGCTGGAGTCCCGAAGGATCTCAGCCCCTATCGCTCAGGTAACTATGGGTTGTATTACGACCGCAGTAGACCGTGGGGATCGAGGACGAACTTCTTGGCTACCCCCTTGTCAAAGTCGCTGTAGCCTTCAGGGGCTTTATCAAGGGGAAGTACGGTTGCATTCACTGCCTTTGCAATTTGGCATTTGTCGTGCAGGATAGCCATCATGAGTTCGCGATTGTAGCTCATCACTGGGCACTGCCCGGTAGTGAAGGAGTGCGATTTCGCCCAACCCAATCCAAGTCGTACCTTGAGCGAACCGATCTTCGCCTCTTCGTCGATGCCGCCTGGATCACCAGTTACGTAAAGTCCTGGGATACCGAGCGATGCTCCTGCTCGCGCTACCGTCATGATGTCATTTAGGACGGTAGCCGGGGCTTCACCTGCTCCGGCGCCGTGCCCCTTGGCTTCGAAGCCCACGCAGTCTACTGCCGCATCGACCTCCGGTTCACCAACTAGCTCAGCTATCATGTCCGAGAGTGGCACGTCGTTCCGAAGATCTACAGTTTCACAACCAAAGCTCCTAGCCTGGGCAAGACGGTCAGGGTTCATATCTCCGACGATCACGACAGCCGCCCCGAGCAATTGCGACGCATGCGCCGAGGCGAGTCCAACTGGTCCGGCGCCAGCGATATAGACAACCGAGCCAGTGCCGACACCGGCCTGTACGGCTCCGTGATAACCGGTTGGGAAGATATCGGACAACATCGTCAGATCGAGGATCTTCTCCATAGCTTGAGCCTTGTCCGGAAATCTGAGCAGGTTGAAATCGGCATAGGGTACCATGACATACTCGGCCTGACCACCGACCCAGCCTCCCATATCTACATAACCATAAGCAGATCCGGGTCGATCAGGGTTCACATTTTCGCAGATTCCAGTCTTGCGTTCTTTACAGTTACGGCACCTTCCACATGCGATGTTGAACGGAACGGAGACGAGGTCACCTACCTTGATGAACTCTACATCAGGTCCGGCCTCGACTACCTCACCAGTGATCTCGTGTCCGAGCACCAAGTTTGGGGGAGCCGTCGTGCGCCCACGAACCATGTGCTGGTCGCTTCCGCAAATGTTGGTAGACACTACCTTCAATATGACCCCGTGAGGACACTTGCGGCCGACGTTTACAGGATTAACCCCAGGGCCATCCTGTAGTTCCAACTTCGGATAGTCGATCGTCTGGATCTCTACTTTGCCCGGAGCTATATAAGCTACTGCCTTATTGCCTGCCATGTTATTTCCTCCTAGTCGTAGTTGCCTTGATAGAATTCCGATCCCGTCTCACAACGGTGATCACAGCACGGGTAGCAAGCAAGGCTCCTCACTGCCCGACTTCTTTAACTCGCCTCTGACGAGACTCCGCGCGCTTTGATGGCAATCCACGGATATATGCCAGCGACGGCGGCAGCACCAACCAGCTGAGCGACGATATAGACGAGCAATACGTTCCAATGGAACGCCAGACCGAGGGCTGCGTCAGCAATCATAGGTCCAGCGGTTCGTGCGGGGTTGATGCCCGCACCGGAGACATTGCCGAGCAGAATGATGAGTCCGGCAATGTTGAGCGCGATGATCAGGCCGGCCCACCCGGTGGGTGCCTTTTTATTGATAGCTAATCCATAGACGCCGAGCACCAATGCGAACGTGCCAATCATCTCCGCTACACCGGCGCGCCACAGTGGCACGCCTGGAAATGGGCCTGGCGCACCGAGCCCACCGATCGCCCATGCTTGGTGGCCGTAGACTAGGGCGATAGCGAAGGCTCCGAGGGTACCGCCGATCAGCTGAGCTACCCAATATGCCACTGCTTCACGGAGGGAGATATGCCGACGTAGGAGCAGCGCGAATGTTACTGCCGGATTGATGTGTGCCCCGCTCACGTGGCCAAACACGTATATCATTGTCATGATCGCAAAAGCAAAAGCCAATCCGATGGCTAGCCAATCACCCATACCGCCGAGTGCACCGATACCGATATCGTTAGGGTTGCCAAACGTAGGCGCTTTGTGCCCAAGGATAAGCGTCACGGCTGCAGTTCCCGCTCCAACGAAGACCAGGAAGAAGATCCCCAGCGCCTCAGCTGCGGCCTTCTGAGGTAATGACCATCGTTCCTCTTCCACACGCCCCCCATTCATTAGATGCCGTTGATCGGTCGCGGACTGTCTTTGCTCTCGACTCAGTCGTTTGAGCGGCAAAGACAACTCTACGCTTGAGGCACGGATGTTTAGAGAGGAGAATGGCCAGTTCTCGGTACCTATTGGTTAGTCATTCACTAGCCAATAGATACCGAAGAAAAGCTACGCAGCTCCTATGGACTGTGGAGGCTTGAGCAACCAAGTGTCAAGACACCTGGCATCCCCGAGGAGACACTGAGACACTGCCTAGACTTGGTTGACTCCAACGTTTCGGTCTTACTTAGACGTTCCATCTCGGTCAATTAACTGGTATCATTAGGCTCTGATCTCTGCAAGTGTGCTCAGTAGGCAATCACTAACAGCAACCCTTTCAGTCCGAAATGAGCCCTCAGTCCGAAATGAGCCCTAACCTGGTCGCGACAAAGACCATTTCCGCACGGTGGGTGACCCCAAGGTTGTGGTTAATCCGTCGAAGGTGATACTTCACTGTGCTCTCGCTGAGGAAGCATTGTTTGGCGATTTCGACATTTGTGAGGCCTTGTGCGACTAGGCGCACGATCTCAGTCTCTCGTTCTGACAGGGATGCCGTGCCGTCTTCTGCTCCAGAGCCGACAGACCCTACTAGCAAACTGACTGCTTGGTTGTCGAAGCCCACTTCACCTGCATGGACCGCCCGCACAATCTTGAGAAGATCCTCAGCGTCTACTTCTTTCTGAACATATCCGCTGGCACCGAGCTTGATCGCTTCAAGAAGCAATTGCCGATTAAGGAATGCGGTGAAGATGATGACGCGGGCTGTGGAGTTAGCCGCCACTATCTCACGACAGACCTTGAACCCCTCATCCGGTTTTGAGGCTCCGAGCTTAAGATCCAAGAGGACGATGTCGGGATTGACATCTGCCACGACCGCAAGGGCCTCTGTAGGATTGCTCGCCTGTCCGGCCACCATGATGTCCGGTTCGAGTTCCAGTACCGCCTGTAGTCCGTGACGAACGATGGCATGGTCATCGATCATGACGACTCGTATGGGGTCGAGGGGGGCTAACATAGCGGTGGCTCCTCGGATGTGTGCCTTCGAACTGACGCCACGAGGGTCAGGCGAATACCGCCTCCGTGCCTTGGAGCTACTTCGAGATGGCCGCCAAGTTCGGCTACCCGTTGGCGCATGCCGCTGATTCCACTTGATATATGGTCGCTGTTTAGCAGAAGTTCCTGAAGCGTGGCGAGGTCAGAACTGCTGTCATCTGCTACAGAGATGCGCAGCGTCCGCGTGGATGCCCAAAGGGACACCCAAATGTGTTTCGCGTTGCCGTGGCGCATTGCGTTGAAGATCGCCTCTTGAACGAAGTGAAATGCGGTATGTTCCTCGGTCGGTAGTAGTAGTGCGAGTGCCCCGTGTTGACGTACCGTTAGCTGGATCTGAGACTGAAGCATCTGAGCCAGGTTTTGGAGGGCGGCGAACAGGCCACCGTTTTCTCCCGTCATACACGAGAGTTCAAAAATGGTGGTCCGTACTCGTGCAAGTGCGCTGCGACTGAGTTCGTGAGTAGATGTGAGCCGTTCGAAAAGAGCTCCTTTTGGGTCCACTGTGCGTCGACACCATTCGAGATTCATCCCGATACTTATCAAGTGCTGAACGACGCTATCGTGAAGTTCGGTAGCGATTCGAGTGCGTTCGGATGCGATAAGGTGGTGCTGTCGTTCTTGCAGAAGTTCAAGACGAGTCGTTTGGAGCTGCTTAGACTTTTCGCTGGCATCCTTCCTCTCGCGGGCTGCCTCTTTGCGAAGAAACTCGCTCTCACGATAGAATGCGACATTGCGTACCGATACTACGATCTGCTGCGCTAAGATCTGCAGGATAGCGATGTCGGCCCGGTCGACGAGAGATGGTCGTCGGAGTAGGACGACTAAGACTCCCAGCTCGGTATCCTCAGCCAAGAGGGGCACGGCAAGGCCAACACAGAGCAGGCTGGTTATTGCATCCTGGATCAGGGCGACTCGTTTGGAGTTCTCGGTTAGCTGCACGGGGGTGCGTGAGCGTACGGCAGCCGAGGCGAGGCGGTCAGCAAGTGGTGGCAAGGGGTCGTCCCCGATGACTTCGATGCCTTCGACTAGTGCTATGGTCTCAAACGGTGTACTGTCTCCGTGAGGTGCACCAGGAATTATCGCAACAAAATTGGCATCAAAGTGGCGTGAAGCAGCGAGCAGGACCGCTCCATCAAGATCGCGGGCGCCTTCGGCGGTAGCGCAGAATGCGGTAGAAATCTCCCGAAGTGCGGTGATTGAACGCTCTAAGTCAGCTTCGGTGCGTCGCCATGCCGCATAAAAGTTCGACTTGCTTGAGTGCACTCCGGTGAGGTGCTCAAGCCACTCGTCACCCTCTCGGTCGGGAGGGCCTGGCAACTGATCATTAGTAGGTGACTCAGAGCGCTGCGACACAGATCTCACAGACATCCTCAGCCGTCAGTGCTCGCGGATTGGTGGTTATGTAGGCATCGTGGAGTGCGTTTTCGGCGAACCTTGGTATATGTTCTCTCCTCACTCCGATCGAGCTGAGGTTGCTTGGTATCCCTACCTCAGCCGCTATATGCTGCACCCGGTCGGCAAGAAGTTCGACAGTACACCGTGGATTGGATAGGTCCGCCGTGATGCCAAGTGCTTCGGCTATATCCAAATAACGGTACGGGTGAGTCGCGCCATTAAACCTAATAACGTGTGGTAGCAGTATTGCATTCAACATTCCGTGATGCAGATCTAGAAAACCTCCGATTTGGTGAGAGATGGCGTGTGTGGCACCTAAGAGGGCATTGGAAAAGGCGAGGCCCGCCTGCAAGCTCGCACGGGCGACTCCCTCTCGAGCGGCAAGATCGTTAGGGTTCTCAAGCGACACAAACAGGTGCTTGGAGATGCTCTGGACTGCCGAGAGGGCATGAGCATCCCCCAAAAAGTTGGCTCCTTTCGACACATAGGCCTCTATCGCGTGGGCAAGGGCGTCAATGGCTGTGTACGCGCTGATGTCCTGAGGCATCGTGGTCAGTAGATACGGGTCTGTGATAGAGATGTCGGGGACAAGGACCCGGCCGCCTATGGTTACCTTCAGTCGTCGAGTGGTATCGGTTACGACACAGAACTGTGAAACATCTGCGCCTGTTCCTCCGGTTGTTGGCACCATTACCATCGGTGGAACCGGAGATGTGATTCGATCCACGCCCTCGTAGTCAAGAATACCGCCCTCGTTGGTGCTAAGTACTGCAATTGCCTTTGCGGCGTCGATAGGACTGCCGCCGCCGATGGCGACAACGGAGTCGCAGGCGGTTTCGCGGAAACGTTCCAGACCGCGAGCGACATCGGTATCCTTCGTATTTGAGCTCACCCCGTCCCATACGGTGGCCTCGACGCCGGATTCGCCGATGTGTACGAGAGCGCGTTCTACCCATCCGGCAGCGCAGACGCCCGGGTCAGTCACCAGTAGGGGATGTGTCGCCCCAGTACGCCGTAGCGCATCCCCAACCTCGGCAAGCGATCCGACACCGAAGATAATCTCAGGCACCAAGTATTTGAGCATGCGATGTCTCGGATATGTCGTTATCTTCTTACCCGTTAGCAGTTCGTCGATATCCTTTTGACCTGGCATCACTGCAATCGTTCGTGCCACGACTTCCCCTTTTCGCGTCCCGGTAAGAACTGATGATAGCAGATCAGATTGGTCAAGCGTTATCAGATGACTTCGGTATAAAAGACATCGCGGTTGCAGTCGGCGACGAGCTGGCGTCGATCCCCGAGGGCCTCAGCAAAGAATGCGGCTAAGTTTTCTTGGGTATAAGAGGCGCCGCGCTTGTTGGCACCTTTCCCGATGGTGGCACAGTCGCCGGAGACGAAGGCAAGATCGTTGGCCCGACGGACGAAGTGGATGCTTCAGGATACAAAATTTTGGCCTGGGCGAGACCTTCGTTGTAGTTGCTATAGGCGTTCAGCAAAGGTACGGATAGCTCCCTTGATGGTGGCCCAGTAGACGGACGTGGCAACGGCGTGAGTGGCTTCCGCATCACCCAAATCCGGGTGGCCAGCCGAAGGTTCTTCGGAGCCGAAGTGGTAATCAGAGGCATCACGAATCTTACGTGCATCAGAGTGCCTCGCGGATACTGGCGGCAAGTTGGCTCTAGAGCTCTTAAATAAAGGTCATGAGTTTGCATCAGTGCAGCTCTGAGCTGGTATTGTGTTCAGCAGTTGTCGGGAACATTCAGGATTCCGTGACATTTTCTGTGACACGAATTGGTAGCCAAGTAGATCGCAGCAAGGCTCTCAACTACATCCGGACTGGACAACACCTGATGCTCTCCAGCAGCAAGATTGCCCGGCATGAGTCTAGCGCCCACCATAACTGGTCGCTTCTGAAGTCGGATCGGTTTTCACTTCAAAACACGCTTCCCGTGTCTATTATGGTCTGTCCTCCCACATGAGAGGTGGATCTCATAGGGTTCACCACTCCACCCCCTGTCGCCATACGATGGATATGCAGATCGCGGGTCACTCTCCCATGCAAAGAAAGTCGTCGCTGCTCTCAGAATGGTGACCGTCTGTTCGAGCTCGGCGTTCCTTCGCTTGAGTTCGCGGATCCAAGCGGCCTGCTCAGTGCGACGCCCTCTCTTGGTCGGTATCGACCCGACTTTGACGCACCCACTTACGGCGCGTCTCGGCGCTCATCCCGAGGAGAGCTGGGACCGTGGTGATCGCTGCCCATTCCGAAGAGTAGTCGCTCCGGTGATCGATTACCAGTCGAACCGCCTTCTCCTTTGTCTCCTTATCCCATCTCTTTGCCATGATGCCATCCTTATCGCTAAAGAAGGTGTGCACCAAATCCGGGTTGGCTCAAGGCGAGGTGTGTTACCTCGACTACGCGGGCATGAGCGTACCCATCTATGATCCAGTCACCAAAGCGGTAGCCTTCATGGCAGCCATCCTTGTCGCTACTCTTGCCTACTTTGGCTACAACTATGCCAAGGCTGAGCGGGCTCAATCCGAGGAGTGCTTTGTCAATGGGATCGTACGGGCCCTCACCTTCTTTGGGGGTGTGGTGGCCACCCTGTTGCCAGATAACTTGAGGGCAGAAGTCATCAGCCACACGCAAACGACTATCCGGCCCTCTCGGGCAATCATGGGAGTGGCTAGCTATTACCAACTCTTCGTAGATCCAACGCGGGTTCGCCGGCCCCGCGATAAGGCCAAAGTCGACTCTCGGCGATAAGAGTGTGAACAGTTGGTCGATAGTGATCTTGCTGAAGTCGCTGGTTGTCGAAAAATTCAGTGACCACTTCCCACGTGGCTCGGCTAGGACCGACCCAAAGGATCGGTCAAGCCTTCTACATGACTGAGGTTCTGTAGCTGCTCGATGCTCGGGGCAATCCGCCGCAGCGGCCACGGCGGCCAATTTTACGTATCTCCTTGACTTTCATCCAACAAAGCGTTAGACTTCCCCGTGTGCACAATATGGACGCGGCACCCACATTGCGGACAAGGCAGCCAGGGTCCGAGATTGCTGTGCTCGCGAAGATGGCGCAGCTCTTGGACGTGCTAGCAAGCCAGCCGACACTGACATCCGCGGAGTTGGGCAGCCGACTGGGTATGCCGCGAACCACGGTCCACCGCATCATCCAGACTTTGGTCGCCCAAGAGATGCTTACGCCAACACACGAGCCTGGCCCGCGTCTAATCCGCTGGTCCCAGAGAGCTCTACAGGTAGGGGGCCTTCGTAGCGCGAGCGGTCCGGTCTTGGACCGACTGGTAAAGACATTCGGAGAGACTACCAGCGTCTTCGTCCCCAGTGGAGCAACCCGAATCTGTATCGCACGGCGCAAGGGTACCGAGGCGGTGAGACACAACATAAACGTAGGAGACTCCGTCCCAATACACGTGGGATCTGCGGGCCGGATCCTCTTGACTTGGCTCGAGGATGAGGAGCGCGAAGCCTTGATCGAGAACTCGCATCGGCTATCTGGAGTAGCTATCGTTCAACCAATTCCAGACTGGACAGAGATACGTCGACAAGGCTGGACTGCGACCATTGGAGAGCGTGATCCCGTTCTTGCTTCAGTAAGCGTTCCTGTGTTCGGACCAGACATGAGGGTAATAGCGGCACTGTCTCTCTCTGGACCGCGACTGCGGTTTTCCGAGGATCGCATCGTAACTGCTGCAGAGGCTTTAAAACATGAGGCGGCACTAATCAGTGCCCAGATTGAGGTAGATCAATGATCGGTGCTCTGAACAGCACCTACACAGACAGACGGAGGCAACGGTGAAGGAAGCCATGGCTCTGGAAGGGCTTATGGTCCTAGAGTTTGGTCAACTGGTGGCTGCTCCGTCAGCCGGGCGCATTTTAGCCGACTTCGGCGCTAAGGTGATCAAGGTGGAGCCGCCAGATGGCGATCCCCTGCGTCACTGGGGAGAGGGTGCTCCTGACGCCGATTCCTGGTGGTGGTATACCCAGGCGAGAAATAAACGTCTGATCAGCATCGACCTTAAGACGGTTGAAGGACGAGGAGTAGCCCGAGAGTTAGCTAAGCGCTGTGATATACTCATCGAAAACCTACTTCCAGGACGACTTGAGGCATGGCATCTCGGTTATGATCAAGTGGTCGCCGAGAACCCTTCCATCATCTACGCGAGTATCTCAGGATTCGGCCAATCGGGACCGTATCGGGACCGGGCCGGATTTGGAAATATTGCCGAGTCGATGGGCGGCATCAGATATATAACCGGTTTTCCTGATCGCCCTCCCCTGCGAACGGGGGTCTCTGTTGGCGATGAGTTAGCCGCACTTCAGGCGGTCATCGGCATTCTAACCGCGCTGCATCGCCGCAATCAAGATCCCGAAGGTCACGGGGACTTCGTAGATGTGGCTCTGACCGAGGCGGTACTCAGCATCACTGAGGGGTTGTTGCCGGAGTACCTCAATGCGGGACTCGTCCAAGAACGCACTGGAAACCAGCTCCTCCGCGCGGCCCCATCTAACATATACCCAACTGCCGACGAGAGGTGGATCGCCATCGGAGCGAACACTCTCGGTACTTTTGGGAAGTTGGCAGAGGCCATGGGCCGACCAGACCTGAAAGCCGATGCTCGGCTTTCAACCAATGAGGGCCGTGTCGAACAGGTTGAAAAGTTGGACGCAGATATCGCCAAGTGGACGCAACAGCACGAGCTTCATACCCTAGTTAATCTGTTAGCCGAGTTCGGAGTACCCGCTGGTCCTGTTATGGATGCCGAGCAGATCGCAGAAGACCCCCAAATCCAGGATCGTGACATGATCCAATACGTGTCGATTGAGGACGGTGAAAGGGTTGGAATGCTCAATGTTGTACCAAGGTTGACGAATACTCCAGGCCAGGTTCGGTGGGCGGGCGGAAGGGTTGGACAACACACCAACGCAGTGCTGAGCGAGGTTCTCGAGTACCCTCCGGATGTTATCGATCACCTCCGCGCCGTTGGCGCGGTCAGGTAACGGGTTTGTGCAATGGGAAAGTGGTATATCACAGCGGAACTCTCTTACCTTCACGGAGAGCCGTATAGGAACGAGAGTTCTTACATTGAGGGCGACGACCTGGGAGAACGAGAGCTTCACCTAGATCCAGATTGCCTACTATGGCCAGGTTTCGTCGACTTCAACACACATCTGGCATCCGATGGTGAACGCAATCTCGGCCTTCATCCCAGCGATCTAATATGTTTTGGTGTCTCTGGGGCTGCCGATATAGGTACACTCGGATGCGACTACATCTCTACGGTGAGCACAACAGTGATGAACTTTCCCCGTAAGCAATGCATCTCACTGTTGCCTCAGGGGCTGATAGCCCATCCGATCCCTCCTCGCCACCAAGGCATGATACCGGAGGCAGGGGAGCAAATCCATCAGGTGTGCCAACCCTCGGGAGGAGACGTTCTCGGCATTAAGATCCGGCCTGGTCAGTACGGCCGCCGCGACGACCGGGCGCTCCTAGCCGGCGGTGTTTGTGCCGCGGACAGTCTTGGAGTGCGACTCATGGTGCACTTCACCGACACCTTCCTCCTGTTGGCGTCGATTGTCGCCGCGCTGCAGCCGAGAGATGTCCTTACCCGCGTCTTTCATGGCCTCTTGGGGCCAATTCTGGTCAACGACTACTCTGATTCGGCTATCGCTGATGCTGTCTTTCGCGGAATCGTGTCGGATGTCGGTCACAGATCCACCCACATTTTCCGGTCAGCATTCCAACGGGTACGGGCCGAGATTTGCTGGCAGACATGATGAGCATCGACATCACGCGACATACTCTCAAACAGGCTCCGGCTTTTTGCCCCGCTGTTTCCTGTTCAAAGGCTGAAACTGTGGGTCTTGACTGGTACAAGATCTGTCGGTCAAGCGTCGCAAAGCACTCCGGTTTATCGGGCTTGAAATGGCTACGAGAGTCGCTGCGGTACTGCAACTACGCTGCGATTCGGTGGCATTGGGAGATTCGCATGCCAAATTGATAGAGGGCGCGTAGGTGGAATCCGGTAGTTGTGATCTAAGGGGGGTCGTCTGAGTTGGTAAGCAACATAGAGGGAGGTAGCCAATGACGGAAGCTCTTGTAATTACAGATGTGACGCCACGCGACGGGTTGCAGGATGCGACTGGTTTTGTCCCGATAGAGGATAAGGTCGCCTTGGTCGAAGGCTTGGTATCGTCAGGCTTTACACACATAGAAGTAACTTCGTTTATGCATCCGCTCCGAATCCCCATGCTTCCCGATGGCGACCTGCTCGTCCCGCGCGTGGCGCAACTGTCTCAGTACCTAGTGGCGTTGGCGCCTAATATCAGGGGTGTCGAACGCGCCGTCGCCGCGGGTGTTCCAGCTGTAATGTTGGTCGCCTCGGCAAGCGAGAGTCATAATCAGGCCAATCTCAATCGTTCGAGAACAGAGACGATAGCGATACTGGCTGAGGCGGCGCACTACGCGCATTCGCAGGGACTCCGTGTACACGGAGCCATAAGCACCGCCTTTGAGTGCCCATTTGAAGGCTCGGTTCCTGTAGCCCAGGTGGCGGAGATGGCGGAAGCTTATCAACAGATGGGTATAGAGACGTTGAATCTCGCAGATACCCTAGGCACCGCCACGCCGAGGATGGTAAAGGAGCGGATCCGAGTGGTGCGGGAGGTGACAGATGCCGCTATACCGTTGGGGTTGCATCTCCATGACCGACAGGGATGGGCACTCGCCAACGTCGCGATGGCCTATGAATGGGATGTCCGCCACTTCGAATCTGCACTCGGCGGTCTCGGTGGATGCCCCTATGCCCCGGGGGCAGCTGGGAACATAGATACGGAAAGGCTTGTGGCGTTCTTCGAGGCTCAGGGAATAGATACAGGCGTTGATCTCGATGGGCTAGCCTCCCTTCGCCGACAGCTTCTTAGCGTCATCGCAAAGCGTCTTCCTGCACCAGAAAAGGAGGCCTCATGAATTGAAACTGCGTCAATAACCACGAATGTTGATTCAATAGGTAAGGGGCAATGGTCATCAAGCGCAATGCCACTCGGCTAAGGCGTTTATTTGCCAAATGTAGTCCATCTCGTGAGTCGGTTAAGTCTAAGTGTTGGATGACGGGTGGTGATAGTCAGTGTAAGGCAGCGCCTCTTACTCCAATTAATGACTCGGCCATCGACTACCGAACATAAACATGAAAGGTACAAGCATGAGCACTGAAGCTGATCCATCTGCTACCACAAGTAACATCTCCGGACGCCTCGAACGATTACCCTTTAGCAGTTTTCATAAAAGATTCATCGCGATGATAGCAACGGGAGAGTTTGTCGAAACGCTAATGCTTCTTGGCAACGGTGTGGTCTTAGTATTAATTGCGTCTACGTTACACTTTTCGAAGAATATAGCTACCACTGTAGTGCCCGACGCATTTTTCGTCGGAGAGTTTGTCGGTGCCATTGGTTCTGGGTATATCGCTGACAAATATGGCCGTAAGAAGATATTCTTTTACGACTTGTTGATTTTCGGCCTCGCGATGATTGCGGCTGGATTTGCGAGTTCCGCCTACTTGATTGGAGCGCTGTTCTTCATCTCCGGAATCGGTGTCGGTGGCGAGTTTGCGGCTGGCGATACGTATACGGCAGAGATGATGCCTGCACAGACACGTGGCAGAGGTATCGCGGTTATCTATACCATAGCCGTTCTCGCAGGACCGATCCTTGCCGGTCTCGGTTATTTGCTCTCCCACCATATCGCTGGTTCTGAGTCGTGGAGGATCCTTTTGTGGTTTATGGGTGGTGCGGCGCTTATTGGCTGGATTATTCGCCTCAAGGTCCCCGAGTCGCCACGCTGGTTAGAGAGTCACGGCCATCGTGCCGAAGCAGATGCGGCTATGACTGCAATTGAAGACGAAGTTATGAAGCACGAAGGTCTAACCTCCTTGCCCCCTGTGAAATCTATGCCGCCAGTAAAGACCCATAAGCTACGTTATCGCGATATCTTTGCGCCAGATGTTAGGCGCAAGACGATAATGATGCTTGTATTCGAGTTCTTTCAGTCCGGAATATTCTATGGATTCACAACGCTGGCACCAACGTTCCTGTTTTTAAAGGGTGTGACACTTGTTACCACACTCCTATTTACGATGATCATTTATTCAGGATTCTTTGTCGGGAGTGTGTTTAGTATCTTTATCATTGACAAAGTGGAACGTAAGTGGGGTATCGTTGCTACTGCTCTCATAGCGGGCGTGCTAGGAGTTTTCTTCGCGGTGATAACGAATGTTGTTATCGTAGTGATTCTGGGTTTCGTAATCTGTTTCGACCTCTGGAATTTCTCGAATTTCCTTCATGCCTACCAGGGTGAAATCTTCCCTACAAAGGTGAGATCGACCGCTGCTGGTGCCGTTTACGGCGTGAGTCGGATTTCGACTGCTATCCTTGTCCTTTTCATTACTGACTTGATTCTTCCTCACGGTCTCGTAGTCACATTTAGCGTCATCTGGGTGTTCGTGCTGATTGTAGTAATCGATATTGCGATCTTCGGGCCGAAGGCCTCCAGGTTGGCGGTTGAGGAAATCGTTAGATAGAACAGCGTTCTAACTCTATGCCTAAAACACAGGGTGGGAAACCGCCCTGTGCGTTAGGCTTTCTTCTCGAGGGTGTCAGGTTAATCTGCTTGTCGAGTCTCAGCAGAGTGGAATATCTACGCCGCCGCGATACAGCGGCCTATGACGGCGCGTACTTGCAAGGTTCTCAAATGGCGAGTCTCCTCGTAACTCCTCCAAGCGGAGGATCCGAGGTTTAGATACGTTCTTTTCTTGGACCTCGGAATAGACGGGGCTCGTGCTGATCAATGACGAGGGCGAGCGCGAGATGCGCGCATAGTTTGTGTGCTTCTTCTTGGATTGGCTGCTGCTAGTATCCCTGATCAGAAATGCCTTATTGAAGGAATTTCTGAGAAGGACACTAGGTTTTCTAGCGTGCGGATCTCAGCATTAAGTTCCCTCACGACGCACCCCATCGGAGTTCCAGACATCACGCCCGGCTTCAAGTGCACTCATTGCTGGTGTCGCGACGACAGTGACAAACTTTGCAGTAGAGGAGCGTGTCCCACGGCTATCGCGCTTAGCAAGGCGCTGCGTCGCTATTCTACATTGCCAAACTACCAAGGAAACCTGGCCGCTTATGCGTCTTTCTTCGCGGGCAAAGGTGTCTACACATTGACACCTACAGGCTCTGCTTACCAAGCGGCGGCAGTTGCGAAACAGCCAGTGTACTTGCACTCCCGGTACCGGATTGGCCTGCTGCCTGCTGGGTGGTGGCGTAATTGGACTGCGTAGTACCGAGATCACTCTTCTCTTGTGCGAGATCAGACGAAGTTCCCTGGACGTCTGATTGGAGTTGGCCCTTGAGCTCTCAAATAAAGGTCATGAGTTTGCATCAGCGCAGCTCAGAGCAGGTATTGTGTTCAGCAGTTGTCGAGAACATTCATGGTTGTTCAGAATTCCGTGACATTTTCTGTGACACAAATTGGTAGCCAAGTCGGTCGGAGCAAGGCTATCGACTATCCGGGTTGGACACAGCTAATGCTGCTCAGCAGCAAGACGGTTCGGCATATGTCTAGCGTCCACCATAACTGGTCGCTTCTGAAGTCGGATAGGTTCGACGAGGGCTGGTGAGGTCTCGAGCGAAGGTCTCGTGGTTGTGCTTGGCGACGGGATCTGACTCTCCACTGCGATATGGGATGAGTTCTAGACTCGAGTTACCAACAGGTGCGAAGCATGTAACACGACCGGTGAGAACCCCGGGGAAATTTGCGCTCAACCGGTTGTACGGACTTTTAGCCGGGGTGTTAACGGTCACTGAAAACTGCATGCTCACGGACACCTTAATTGCACGGTGACGGTCACCAGTTTTGCACGGTTGAAGGCGGTGTGAGGTGGAGTGAAAGCCTGTGGAGGGTCGTCTGAGGGTGATACTGCCAGTGGCATGAGATGGTGCAGGGGTTGATGGCTGATCCGAGAATGAGGGTGATTGAGATGTAGTAGTGAGTGCACACATGTCTACAGAACCAAGGCATCGCTGGGTCGTTGCCCAGAATGGCTACAAGTTATCTAGTTCGGGATCCCGTGCGGCGATCAGGTTAGCATTCACCAACACCGCCTACACCCGAACCCATCTCAGGCTCCTCATGCGAGACCACTTCAATTGCAACACGGTACTGGCAATGCGACTCCTGCCGTCGCGTCAGCGTTCAAAGAGAATACACATACGATTTCCCTGGTGATCAGTGGTAGTGAGATTTCGGATAGGATGCGTGTTCGGGGAGAATTCTTGGTCATACGATTGACGCCCAACTGTTCATCGACGCTCACAATTAGGCCAAGGATCTACGAGGTAGGGTTCTGTTGCCGAACACCATCTTCCACTCTGATCTCGGTTCACAATACACAAGTGACCTGTTCAGGGAGGTTCTTCGTCTCTAAGAGATGCGACAATTAATGGGAACGATTGGAGATTGCCTCTTAACCGGCTAATGCCATGGTCGAGGCACTTTGGGCGTCACTCAAAAAAGAGCTCGTCTATCGCACAAGTTTTACCACACGAGAGGAGGCAAGGACCGAAATCTTTGATTGGATCAAGTGGTACAACAAGACTCGTCGACACTCGATGCTCCAGTGTCGACGAGTCTTCTCTTGTCTAGTTTTCTGATCTTCTATTTGAGTTGGGAATGAATCCCCTTGTGGTCTCTTGGAGGGCGTCACACTCTAATCTGTGACATTTTTATAAATCAGCTCTGGGAGTCATTGGAGCAATATGGCCTCTGAGCTGGGATAATGAGCGCGCTCGGAGAGATTCGAACTCCCAACCTTCTGATCCGTAGTCAGATGCTCTATCCGTTGAGCTACGAGCGCTAGCAGGAAACATACTAGTTTACAGGTCAGCAGGCTGGGTCGATGTTCTGGAGGTAACAGGGTCAGGAATCTGAAATTCGCTTAGAGATTTGATTTGGATCGATGTGCCCATCGTTACTCAGAGATCAGATACCGATGGGTTTGTGGCTGAGAGCTGAAATCGATAGACCTCTAATCGGTCTGCTGTTCGTCGATGATGTGGAGGGTAGCACCCATCCACGGCGTACCATGGATGGGTGACAGAGCAAACCTCCTCGTCTATTTTTGAGATTCAAACGACTACTGATGAACTTTCGGCAAGCCTTGTGATCCGCGATCGGCTGGTTGAGTCGAACCTCACTCCTTGCGTGAAGATACAGCCTGGATGTCAGTCGACGTATTTCTGGGAAGGTGCTTGGCGAAACGCGCAAGAGTACGTCCTTACCGCACTTGTGCCTGAAGCACATCTTGAACAGCTTGTTTCTATCATCAAGTCGGCACACAACTACACCAATCCCGAGATCATCGCCAGGCGGTTGACCGTTTTATCAAGTGAGTACGCTAGCTGGATCCATGACAGTCTCGCCGAGCTCCAGGCGAGTCAATCATGAGTCTTGATGATGACAGAATGCAACTATGTCTGACTCTCGCTACCGAGGCATACCAACTCGATGAGGTTCCAGTTGGAGCCATAGTTGTGGTCGACGGAGAGGTGATTGCAAAGGCGCATAACCAAACTGTCGTTTCTCGCTCTGCACTCGCTCATGCAGAGCTACTCGCTCTCCAACAGGCCCTGTCCCAAGTCGGAGACCGATACCTATCGACGGCAGAAGTGTACGTGACGTTAGAGCCGTGTGCTATGTGCGCGGGAGCCCTACTGCTCGCTCGTGTCAACCGACTGGTCTTTGCTGCCCGCGATCCGAAGGCCGGCGCCTGTGGGTCGCTCTACAACCTATGTGTGGACCCTCGTCTTAACCATGAGATCGAGGTGACCCCTGATGTTCTCGCTGAGGAAGCGGGCGTACTTTTGCAAAGCTTCTTTCAACGGCGCAGGCCAGGCTAATTTCCCATAAACTGATGACGGCTCGGAGGGATGCGAGAGTGGCCGAATCGGGCGGTCTCGAAAACCGCTGTACCCGCAAGGGTACCGTGGGTTCAAATCCCACTCCCTCCGCCACCTGTTTAGTCGGCAGGGCGGGAGTTTTGGCCGTTGTGCTCACTGCGCTTTGTCAGCCACCGGCTTATACCCATAGCGTTGGCATGGACCCCGCTCAACGTAAGGAGTCGATCGCGAGCAGTTGGATCTAGATCTTTGAGGTCGGGCACGAACGCCTCTTCTAGCGCCGTCTCTATCTCACGCCCATCCATCATGGCAGCTTCGGCAACCCTGCACCAGTCGCGCAGCAGATCCTTGCCTTCATCAAGAATGTCGACCGCATTGGCGAACCGCCCATAGTGGGCGAAGGCAAGATGCGATGGAGAACGCGATTTCATCGCCTCCAGACTCTGTGTTGCCAAGGGGAGATCGAAATCGGGGGGCGGGGTAGCGGGCCAGAGGACGCCGACCTCTGGTAATTTCACACCAACAGCATCTCCACAGAACATCGTCCCCGTCGGCTCATGCCAAAGTGATAGATGATGCTTCGCGTGACCGGGCGTCATTAACGCCTCCAGATGTAAGCCTTTCGTGACTTCGATGGTGTCTCCCTCTTCAACTGCGATGATCCGGTCCGCTGGGGTTGGATCCAGGCGGCCATAGAGCGAATCGAGCAACGGTCCATAGACCATTGAAGCCGAGTTGATCAGACGCGAAGGGTCAGCGAGATGGCGAGCACCACTGGGGTGAACGTAGACTTTTGCCTTCGGAAATACCCGAGCGATGTCTCCTACCCCTCCCGCGTGGTCGAGATGGATATGCGTCAGTACAACGGCAGCTAAGTCTGAGGGGCTTATGCCGAGACTTTGTAACTCAGCGATCAGAAGAGGAGCGCTGCTTTGCGAGCCGGTTTCGATGAGAACAGGACTCTCCCCGGTAACTAGATAGCCAGCGGTGATGTGTTCCCAGCCGCCGAGTTGTGTATCGATTTCAACGATGTTGTCTGCGATGAGTTCCGTCATACCTCGCAAGCCTAGCTCTCGTCAGAAGCACCTGTCTAGGGGACGCACCCTTCGGTGGATACTTTGTGTTGTGGTGTAGTGAGCGCTGTATGCACTTCTTGGGCAACAGCTGGAGCAGCGAGCGCAAATCCGACATAGTTGTTGGTGGTCGATCGAGAGAACACTACACCAAGCACCTGTCCTGCAGAGTTGACCAGGGGACCCCCGGAGTTACCGGGGCGTACAATTGCATCGATCTCATAGACCAGACGAGTGGTCAAGCCCTGATTGTAGATATCTCGTCCTGTGGCGTCAAAGCCTGCCATGATCCCAGCAGATCCATATGTAAGCGGGCCCCCCTCAGGATAACCAAGCACGACGGCCTGAGTGCTTCGAGGTTGGACCTGGGTATCGAAATGCAACACGGGTGCGTTGAGGCCCGGCACCTTCAATACTGCGAGGTCCAGGTGTGGGTTGTACCAGATAACCGTAGCCGCTAGCTGTGAGCCATTTTGAATCACGTAGGTATTGGATTCGCCGGCTACAACGTGTGCGTTGGTGGCAACGTAACCAGGTGCGACGACAAAGGCTGAGCCTTCCTGGATTTCAGAACAGGCGAGACCCTCCACCTTTAGCACCGATGCAGAAACTTTCGATTCGATCGCCTTCACCTCAGCCGAAGACGGCAGCGCCACAGGACCGGCAAGCGCTGGTGGAATGGAGGCGAAAACTGGTGGAAAGCCAGCTGTCGAGAACAGTGCGTCGACCTGAGAAAAGACGCTAGGGGCTGGAGGTAGGACATTGTCAAGCGACTGGACGATCCTGGAACCGGAGACTTCTGAGGACAGGGCTTGAAAGGGAGCATTCAGCGCCAGGGCGGCTACGATCCAGACGATCAGCAGGGTGGCGATGATAGAGACCACGACGCCCACGCCTGCATCGATTTTCCCAAGATGGAAGCGATCAAGTTTACCGCTGAGCCGATTGCCGAGGCTTCGCCCAAGGGCCGATGTGATCGACGCAAGTCCAAAAAGAATAACGAGTGAGACGAAGGTTCGTATGATGCCCGCTGGCAGCGGAGCTGCGGCGTAGGGTGCGATCACGGCGCCAGCTAGGAGACCAACCCAAAACCCGATGTAGGAGCCGAGTTGAATGGTTGCACCGACCTTCAAACCTCTAGCGGCTGAGAACGCAACGAGCGCGAGGATTACGAGATCCACGAGGTTAAAGCCGAATATGGAAGCTAACAACGGAGCGGACACCTACCGTTTAACCTCGACACAGACATTCACACCGAATCAGTGTAGGTTCCCAACTCCCCAAAACAACTGAAATGACCATTACTTTGCTTTATAGCTCGTGTTAGTGGACTCTGCTTTACCTGCTATCGAGTTTCAACAGTTGCCAAACGGACAACGTAGTTGAAGTTGTGCACGACGCAACGAACTGATCGGCTGTCCGGCGTCATACTCTATGATGAAATGACCACGGGTCAATGGGGTCCCTTCCGCTGCACAATACGAGAGAGGATCACCAGGTGATACCCAATACCCTTCCGCCCCTCTACCCACAAGGTCTAGAGCACGATGCCTGCGGTATCGCATTTCTTGCCGATCTCCGCGGACAAGGCTCACACAAGCTAATTCAGATGGGCCTCGGAGCGCTCGTCAATCTGGAACATCGAGGTGCAAAAGGTTCGGATCCCGATACCGGAGATGGAGCGGGAATTCTTATTCAAAACCCCGATGGGTTTTGGAGGCGCGAACGTGAGCTACCGCCTCGGGGTAGTTACGTCACTGGTCTCCTCTTCATAGACGGCGACCGAGCAGAGTTGTTGCGCCAGTTGACCGATCTTCTAGCTGAGTGCAACTGGAGCATTGTTGGTACTCGCGATGTCCCCAGAAACAGCCAAATCCTTGGTGCCGGCTCGCGATCGTGTGAGCCCGACATAGTGCAACTCTTTTTGGCGGATTACAGAGGTGCTGTTGGGGATCAACTCGAACGCGCTGCATGGCTGCTTCGCCGCAAAATTGAGATAGAGATTCCACAGCTCTACTTCCCGTCGTTGTCTGGCAAGACCTTTATCTACAAGGGTATGTTGTCGGCTCCTCAAGTTGAGGAGTACTTTCTTGATCTGCAAAATGAAGAATTATCGTCTGGAATTGTGTTGGTGCACTCGCGTTTTTCAACCAACACTTTCCCGTCTTGGAGACTCGCGCAGCCTTTTCGGATGATCGCCCACAATGGTGAGATCAACACCATCGATGGCAATCGCAATTGGATGCGAGCTCGTGAATCGCTGCTGGCCTCTCCTTTGGTTGAAGGAGAAATCACGGACGCCTTTCCTTTGGTGGACGCGGCCGAGTCCGACTCCGCATCGCTCGATGGCGTCTTCGAGATGTTGGCGCTCCACGGTCGATCACTACCTCATGCAATCATGATGATGATCCCCGAGGCGTGGGAGGCAAACTCCTCGATGCCGGCTGACGTACGCGACTTCTACAGGTTCCACTCCTCGCTAATGGAGCCTTGGGATGGTCCGGCGGCGGTAGTCTTCACCGATGGTGAGATGGTGGGTGGAGTCCTTGACCGCAATGGCCTACGCCCAGCACGCTATTGGGTGACCGATGAAGGAATCGTCGTGCTCGCCTCTGAGGTTGGAGTTATTGACATCCCACCCTCATCGGTGGTTGCTCGCGGAAGGCTTGAGCCGGGCAGGATTTTCCTTGTCGATACGGTCAAGGGGGCGATCCTTGATGATGCGGAGGTCAAGGAATCGCTGGCGACTATGCGACCTTGGGGTGAATGGTTAAAGGAGCATCAGGTTGCCTTGGGGACATTGCCGCCACGGTACATGTTGGTGCCCCAACATGGATCAGTTGTGCAACGACAGCAACTTTTTGGCTATACCGAAGAGGAACTACGTCTTATCATAACCCCGATGGCCACTCAGGGTCAGGAACCTATAGGTTCCATGGGGTCGGACACGCCGTTGGCAGCACGTTCTCGGCTCCCGCGGCCACTATTTGATTTCTTCTATCAGCGTTTTGCACAGGTGACCAATCCACCACTTGATGCCATTCGAGAGGAGCTGGTGACCTCCTACGAGGGAGTTATTGGTCCTGAGGCGAATCTCCTTGAGCCTGGACCTAAGTCAGTACGACAGATCCGTCTCCCTCATCCTGTGATCGACAACGATGAGCTTGCGAAGCTGATGTACATCAACGAAGACGGTGAGTATCCGGACCTTAACGCGAAGGTTATAGACATCCTCTATCCAGTAGGTGAGGGGGCTGAAGGTCTACGTAAGGCGCTAGCTGATGTCAGGATGTCCGCTGAGGCTGCTATTCGAGACGGGTTCGCAGTTGTCATTCTCTCTGACCGCCATGCGGACTGGGAAAATGCTCCAATACCATCGCTGCTCGCGGTCTCAGCAATCCATCACCACCTAGTTCGTACGAAACTTCGTACACAAGCTGGTTTGGTGATCGAATGCGGGGATGCTAGAGAGGTTCATCATTTCGCTGCCCTCATCAGCTTTGGAGCTGCTGCGGTGAACCCTTATCTGGCCTTTGATTCGATCGTTGATCTCATTCGCGAAGGGGTACTACCTGACGTGTCGCCACGTGTGGCAGTACGCAACTATGTGAAGGCGGCAACCAAGGGAATCATCAAGGTGATGTCGAAGATGGGGATCTCCACGATCGGGTCTTATACCGGAGCACAAGTCTTCGAGATCTATGGACTCAGTCGTGAGCTGGTTGACGAGTATTTCCCTGGGGCACGTTCGCCGATTGGAGGCGCTACTCTTGTCGAGATCGCTGACGCAGTAGCTGCTCATCATCACCGAGCCTACACTCAACATCCGGAAGAGTTCATCCATCAGAGTCTCGATACCGGCGGCCAGTATCAGTGGCGCCGCGACGGTGAATATCACCTCTTCAACCCCGAGACCGTCTTTTTATTGCAGCATTCGACTCGTAAACGTCGTCTTGATGTCTTCCGGCGGTATACGGCACTGGTGGATGACCTTGGCCGAAGGGCGAACACCCTGCGTGGGCTCCTAGAGTTCCGCACAGAGGGTTTGCAGCCGATCTCAGTCGACGAAGTGGAGTCAGCGGAGTCGATTATAAGTCGATTCTCGACTGGGGCGATGTCCTATGGATCGATCTCTCAGGAGGCTCATGAGACGCTTGCAATAGCTATGAACCGTCTGGGAGCTCGGTCAAACACCGGTGAAGGAGGGGAGGATCCGGAGCGGTCGGTTCCATCGTCAGATGGTACTGATCGACGCTCCAAGATCCGCCAAATCGCCTCAGGCCGTTTCGGTGTCTCGATCGATTTCCTGAGTGCAGCGGACGATATCCAGATCAAGATGGCTCAAGGGGCGAAGCCTGGCGAAGGCGGGCAGCTGCCCGGTGAAAAGGTCTACCCCTGGATAGCCAAGACGAGAAACTCGACCCCTGGAGTGGGGCTGATCTCACCACCACCTCATCACGATATCTATTCGATTGAGGATCTCGCTCAGCTAATCTACGACCTCAAGTCTGCCAATCCGCGGGCTCGGATCCATGTCAAACTCGTCTCCGAGGTAGGGGTGGGGACGGTTGCTGCGGGTGTGGTAAAAGCACATGCCGATGTCGTGCTCATCTCTGGTGGAGATGGAGGAACCGGAGCCGCGCCGCTCAATTCCCTGAAGCATGCAGGTGGACCTTGGGAACTTGGTTTGGCAGAGACGGTCCAGACACTCGTTCTAAATGGTCTGCGTGATAGAGTCGTGGTGCAGGTCGATGGCCAGCTCAAGACAGGCCGAGATGTTATGGTAGCCGCACTTTTAGGAGCTGAGGAGTATGGGTTTGCAACTGCCCCTCTAGTCGTATCAGGCTGCATCATGATGCGTGTCTGCCATCTCGATACCTGTCCCGTCGGCATCGCTACCCAGAATCCGGAATTGCGAAGTAAGTTCACTGGCAAGCCAGAGTTTGTTGAGACGTTTTTTGAGTACATCGCACAGGAGGTGCGCGAGTACCTTGCCAAGCTTGGTCTGCGCTCGCTTGATGAGGCGATCGGACGAGCAGATCTGCTAGAGCCGCTCGATCTTCCAGCAGCACAGCTCTTGGGTCTTGATCGACTTACCTATGCCAAAGAGGGTGCACCGCGCCGATACCGAGTCGGATCTCGCCAGGACATCCTCGCAAGCAGCCTTAACTCTCAGATTGTCGAGGCGGTAGAACCGCGACTCGATAAACCGGCACCTATTCGTTTGCTCTACAAGATCAGCAATACCGATCGGGCCGTCGGTGCAACCTTGGGTGATCTCATCACTCGACGCTATGGTTCCGATTTTCTTCCACCCGATGCAGTTTCATTGACCTTCGATGGATCCGCTGGACAAAGTTTTGGCGCTTTTGTCCCTCCTGGGGTGACTATGCAGCTTCGCGGCGACGCGAACGACTACGTAGGCAAGGGCCTTTCAGGTGGTCGCCTCATCGTCGCACCCCCGATGACAGTTGGAGTCACTGCGGAGAAGGCTGTGGTCATTGGTAACGTCGCGCTCTATGGGGCGACCAAGGGAGAACTATTCGTGCATGGGCGAGCGGGAGAGCGCTTCGCAGTCCGAAACTCAGGTGCGACAGCGGTCGTCGAAGGTGTTGGTGATCATGGATGCGAGTACATGACGGGAGGGGTGGTAGTGATTCTGGGATCCATCGGACGTAACTTCGCAGCTGGCATGTCGGGAGGTTTGGCCTTTATCTGGGATCCAACGGGCCGAACAGGAGACAGGGTAAATCAAGAGATGGTCGACCTCGATCCCATCGACGAGGAGCAACAGTCGTTGCTAAAGGAGTTACTCGAGCGTCATGTGAACTACACCGGGTCGGCAAAGGCGGCGTCAGTATTGGCAGCAGAGAGTAGATGGATTCGTAATTTCGTGTGTATCTATCCGAAGGACCTGAAACGAGTCGTTCTCCAGGATCGAGCCCATCGCCGCCAAGGTGCTCGTTACTCGATCACAACATCAGATCGGGGGTACTGATGGCGGCAGATCCACGAGGCTTTCTCAAGTTCTCCCGCCAGAATCCCGAGCGACGCCCAGTTCAGGTGCGTTTACGAGATTGGAAGGAGGTCTACAAAGAATCCGACCTATCAGAACAGGTAGTTCAGGCGCAACGATGTATGGATTGTGGCATTCCCTTCTGTCATCGGGGGTGCCCATTGGGGAACCTAATTCCAGAGTGGAATGAACTTGTCGGCAGGGATCGATGGGCGAGCGCCACTGAACGACTACACGCCACCAATAACTTTCCCGAATTCACCGGGCGCCTCTGTCCAGCACCGTGCGAAACGGCCTGCGTTCTTGCCTTGAACAGGGATGCGGTTACCATCGAATACATAGAAAAGTCGATCAGTGAAGTGGCCTTTGCTCATGACTGGGTGAAACCAATCAAGGCAACGCATCAGACTGGCCATAACGTAGCGATCGTAGGATCTGGGCCGGCAGGACTGGCGGCTGCTCAACAGCTTGTACGTGCTGGACATGCGGTGACTGTCTTCGAACGAGCCGACCGCATAGGTGGGTTGCTGCGTTACGGGATACCGGAGTTCAAGATGGAGAAGGCGATTCTTGATCGCCGACTTGGACAGCTAACCGAGGAAGGTATCGAGTTTCGTCCCAACACCACCATCGGGATCGACTTGACGCTAGATCAACTCAAGGCTGACTACGACGCAGTGGTGCTCGCATTGGGTTCTACTCGACCTCGCCTGGCTGAGCTTCCAGGCAGCGACGGGCACGGTATTCTACCGGCGATGGACTTCCTGCCTCATGCCACTCGTGCTCTCCATGATCGATCGTTTACGCCACCGGTTACAGCGACTGACAAGCGCGTGGTGATCCTCGGAGGTGGTGATACTGGCGCTGACTGCTTGGGTACCGTCCTCCGCCAAGGAGCGAGTGAGGTGGTGCAGCTAGAGATCATGCCGCGACCAGCGGACAGTCGTCCCGAGACCGCTCCGTGGCCAATGTACCCTCCACTTTTTCGTATCTCGTCCGCCCATGAAGAGGGAGGCGATCGAATGTTTGCCCGAGAGACTGTTCGATTTGAACTCGATTCATCAGGTCAAGTTGTCGCACTCGTAATGGCCGAGGTGGCACTCGACGAGGATGGCAAGCTCCAGCGAGTTGCTAACTCTGAAGAACGCATAGAAGCGGACCTAGTTTTGTTGGCTATGGGATTCGTTGGACCTGACCTGTCGATGTTCGACCTGGAGCAGCGTCCGACTGTCTCTGGGCGAGGGACGATTAGTGTTGATGAACACTTTCGTACCTCGACAGAGGGAGTTTTTGCTGCAGGTGACGCGCGTCGTGGGCAGTCGCTGATCGTGTGGGCAATCGCGGAGGGTAGGTCTGTTGCTCATCATGTCGATGCGTACCTCATGGGCAATAGCGACCTCGGATGTCCTGTCGCACCTGATAGCGCTGCGCTGGCTATCATGTAGGTTAGGCGCTCGTAGCTCAACGGATAGAGCACCTGACTTCGGATCAGGCGGTTGGGAGTTCGAATCTCTCCGAGCGCGCTCATTATCCCAGTTCAGAGGCCTAATCCCAATATAGCCTCTGCCATAACCCCCATTAACCCAACAGAAAACCCAACATTTGTCACAGGGGATGGTTATGGCAGGATCGATTCGTCTCAGAAGGCAACCCAACGTCTGGGAGCTGCGGGTCTTCGTTGGAAGAGACGCTAACGGCAAGGTAAAGCATCGTTACTCCACCTTCATCGGGTCAAAGCGTGATGCAGAGCGTGAACTCGCTCGCCAGCTACTCCTCATCAACGAGGCTCCAGCTCCGGTCATAGAGGTACTAAGTGGAACAAACGAACTACCTTCAACGAGGCGATCGAAGCTTGGAAGGCAAACGGCTGGGAGGATCTATCCTCAAAGACACGGATGACCTGCAATCAGCTCTGGAGTAAATACATCCAAGCTGACATCGGCACCCGGTCCATCAGCTCTACCGGTATATATGAGGTAGAGCAGTACTTTCGCAAACTCTCAGATGGTGGGCTTGGTGAATCGGGGATTAGACAGATCCGAGCAATACTGCATCGATCCTGTAAGCTCGCCGGCAAGTGGTCCAATGGTGCTATTTCGAACCCGATCTCAGGTGCAGAACGTCCAAAGACCCCTCGACGTGACCCAGTGCGTGCACCAAGTGTTTTAGAGGTTCGAACTATTCTCACCGCGCTTGAGACCTCTGGCGACTTACGCTTACATGCCTTCTGTCGCTTAGCAATCGCCACCGGCATGCGAAGAGGTGAGATCGCTGCAATCCGATTGAATGACATCGACTTTGTGAGCGGAGAGCTACGGGTGGACGAAGGAGTGGTTATCGGTAGCGGAGGTGTCACCGTGAAGACTCTGGACGGCGGCATCGGTACGCAAGCTCTTCGTAGATCAGACAACCCTTGATCTCTTGGCCAAACTTCGTGACTCACAACTTGAACTCGGTACCCGATGCGATCTCGAACTCAGCGCCGATGCCTTCCTCTTCTCCTTCGATCCCGGTTGTACAACGCCACCCTATCCTGATATCTTCCCGAAGAACTTTGCCAAGTTTCGAACCGATTATGCGATTCCCAAAGACATCCACCTTCACTCCTTCAGGCACTTTGCAGCAACCTTCTTGGATGCTCTGGTAAGTGAACGTCAAAAACAGGCTCGCATGGGGTGGTCGATTACCCATATGAGCCGGCATTACACCGATGTCGTCTCCGATGAGGACAAGCGAGCGGCCGAGGCGATTGGGGAGATTCTCGGGTAGAGAGAGCAGAGCAGCATTTGGTTTGCCCCTGGCCGAAATGTGTACCGCGATTTCCAAGGGACTGCGAACTCGTGCATTGCGAGGCGATTGTGCTGGCGTGTTAGGAATCTCTATACAACTATCAAGAGAGTCCCGGCCCCGTCAGGCGTTTCGAGCTCACACTTCGCGCCTGACAGGGCCGTTCTCTGCCGAGTGCAGCAAGAGACCCATTCGCCACCATGCACCCGTCGACTAGAACTCCACTTGTCACATGCGTTGGTCTCGACCACACAAACATGGCTCTCAGCTCTCACATTGGTCCGGGAACAGTCCACTGGTTCATCGCTGACAAACGGGGTCTATGTAGCGTAGCGTCCGCGTCAGATTGACGGATAGCGATCGAGAAACCTCGACGGCGGGCGGTTTCAAGTGGACAGCGCAACGCACTCGGCGAGTTTCTCCACTGACGTCTTGTAGCCTAGAGTCTTTCTCAGCCTACCGTTGAGGCTGCGCTGAATCTTGTTGTTGAGATCGGCTTTGGAGTACTCCGACAGGTCAGTACCTTTGGGCATATACTGACGAAGCAGCCCATTAGTGTTCTCGCTAGGGTCCCGTTGCCGTCCAAAATCTCCTTGACTACTCACGTTCTCGCAATCCGACCCAAACCATGTCTTAGGTAGCGCCATAGCTCCAGAACGTACGCCGTCTGCCACGACCATCTAGTAGATATTACCTTTCGGTGTAGTAGCCATGCCAACTACAGGGTCCGTATCCTCTGCGACACAGCGCTACGTTAAAAATGTGCAGGTATTGACCGGTTAAGGTGGCGGGAGCCGAACCCGCATTGTTCTCTGACGGGCTCTCTAGGTTGGCTTGTTGGACCATCCCGAACTCACCCTGATACCGGCCTACAACTGACTAAATCCCCCACTCAAATCCGAAGAGCCACATTTCCGACCGTTTAGACTCCCAATTGTTCGGTTGTGACAAATACTTGGTACCTATCCATCTCCGCCCCTGAACGACAGAGTCTTTCGGCGCGCCTAGATAACTACTCCGTACTGTTTTTATTGAAACCTTCCGACATCCGGGCATTAATGGGTCGACGGAAAACTCTGTCTAACGCACCAACTAACCACAATCAGTGAAGAAATGGTATGCGAAGCTGGACAATTTAAACGAACTGCAAATATTTATGAATAACTCCCGAACACTTAATTTTGGTGGTAGTACAATTAAACGGCGTAGCACTGTGTGGAAACATAAGGCAACGGTACAGTATGGATATCGCCCGGTGATGGATACACAGGACGCGAAGGGGGATCTAATGAAGAACCAGTCGAATCATAGGAGGACTTCTATACTATTAAATCCCATTAAGCCGCCTCTTTGGCTGGAACGGTCTTTGGTGACGGTGGTTCTTGTTGCGGGTTTACTTGGTAGTATCGCTTTCACTGCTGTTGCAGCATCTGCTGCTACTACTACTACGCTCTACGTCAACAGCGGGACAATTACTGGCAGTGGAGATACCTCGTGCTCGACGGCTGCGTATTCCAGAATCCAGTCTGCAGTAACTGCCGCGTCGTCAGGCGATACGGTAGTGGTGTGTGCCGGCAGCTATATCCCTCCAAGCGGCGGCATCGATCTCACACAACCGATAACAGTGGCGGCATCGGGTTCCGTGACACTAAGTGGGGCCGGACCAATCTTCACTCTATACAACACGACTTCGCCCAGCACGGGCGTCACCAACGTGACGATCGAAGGCTTCGACTTCAAGAATGTCACGGGTTCTGGCTACAACGGCGTAATCACAGTTGGCGGGTACGGCGCAGGCGACGTGACGATCCAGAACAACACCTTCAGTAACATCACCGACGAGGCGATTGGCTATCATGGTAACCCCGGTCTCAGCGGCGCGCTCGGGACCAATTGGAAGATCCTCAACAACACGATCACAAACGTCACCGGCAATAGCACCGCGCGCGACGGTATGTTCCTCGGTGACCTGAGTGGCAGTACCATAGCAGGCAACTCCATCTCTTACACCTCGTGGGCGGGGATCATCCTGAACGGCGAACCGTCCGCAACGTTGCCTGCTCCTGAGCACAACAATGTCGTCGAAAACAATACGGTTAGCAATGTGCCCGAGGAAGGCATCCAGATCGCCTTCGGTACCAAGGACATCGTCTCGAACAACAACGTCTCGAACGCCGGGAACGGCGGCACGCCTGTGAGCGGTCGAAACTGTGCAATCTGTCTCTACAACGCCAACCAGACCGAGATTTCGGTCACCGGCAACGCCTTGACGGACAGTTATCAGGGACTTGGAGTTGGACAGGTGAATAGCACGCTCACCTCGCTCGGCTCGGGTATCACCGTGACCGGCAACTCATTCGTTGGGGACACCAACGCTGGCGTGGTTAACAACGCCACTAGCGGGACCCTACAGGCCATGAATAACTGGTGGGGAAGCCCCCTTGGACCGACCACTTCGGCAGGGTCTGGCCCCGGTCGGGCTGGGGCATTGGTGAGTACCAACGTGAACTTCACACCCTGGTGCCGAAACGCCAACTGTGTCGCGCAGGGACCACAAGGTCGGCCGCAGGGACCACCAGCAGGTCGGCCTCGCGCGTAGTTCAAAGGTAAATATTCGGTGAAGCCGTAGCTCCCCGGGTATCGAGGTACTGCAGTGGACCTTCGTGCTTCTGACAGGCTTAGCGGCAGATTGAAGAAGCCACGAAGCCCCACTTAAGTCAAGTAAACACCGAGGACGCAACGTGCGAGAACTACTTCCGGTCCGAAGCAGCATAGGGCCGAGACAAGTACAATGAGCGTGGTCGCCTCACATGCGAAGTGGACCGGGCTCAATGGGCCGTCCAAATCGCGTCAGGACTCGCGCAAAACGAAATCTGTCGCTTGTTTAGATCTATTGCAAGTCGAGTGAGCTAGCGCGAAGTTTTCCTCCATCCTTACTGTCGAGCTTCAGGGGTTCGACATGATTGACATCAACAGAATTCGCGTGAAGTTTGAGATCAATCTGTCTCTCGCAAATGAAGCAGTTTTCTGACTGCATGGAATGGAGTCTGTCGATCAGGGACTGGCGCACCTTAGGCGACAGTCTATTCAGCTATGGCGAGTTCATTTAAACGGTGCTACCAGGCAAAGTCAACCGAGCTTAATCAGGGCTAGGTTGGCAAGCGCGCGATGCTGGTGCGTATGGTCTGAAAACCTCTGGTCGGACAGAAAGGCATTTTCAATTGACCGGGTCAATGCTTAAATGAATGGGTTGCCAACCCAACTCCAGCCCAACTTTTGCCTCGCACGCACTCGCACTGGTTGGCAGCGGGAGTCGACTCGTCTCGGTTATATGGTCGCTGACCGGCGCATATGCGACTCGGTGCGAATGTATGACGACAAATGATATTGTAAAGATACATCTTCGGATCAGGCGGTTGGGAGTTCGAATCTCTCCGAGCGCGCTCATTATCCCAGCTCAGAGGCCATATTGCTCCAATGACTCCCAGAGCTGATTTATAGATATGTCACAGATTAGAGTGTGACGCTCCAAAAGAGACCACAAGGGGATTCATTCCAAAGCCAAATGGAAGATCAGAAAACTAAAAAAGAGAAGACTCGTCGACATTCGAGTATCGACAGTCAAGCATTATTGCATGGCCGCTAACACGCCGATTGGCGTTCGAACAAACCGATACGCTACAAGCGGCATAGGCAAGTTGGGTTCAGTGTCCCATTTGGTGAGCAATTGAATAACCACGGGTGTTGTGGACGCCCGGAGCAGTTCAGTGTCCCGTATCGTGAGTAGTTTCACGCATCGACTATGCAAGCCGCAAGGCTATCGTCGAACCAGCATTTGGACAGATGAAAGTTAGACAGAAAGCGGGCCACCTACGCCTTCGAGGACCATCGGGAGCCGAGACTGAATGGACGCTGCACCCGATCTGTCATAACCTACGAAAGCTTGCCAATGGCAAGAGTACATGCTGGGTTGGTGATGGCCTAGAACCCAAGGAACAGGATCCCCATCGGGATCCTTGACTCCGATTCGAAACCCAAACCAAGAACCCGAGACTGTAACTCCAATTTGGGCAGATTTTGGGGCCCCGCCACTGGATTTGGGAGGTGGTTCGGACCCACGCTACTAGGAAGCCCCGTTCTCTATCTGGACCTTCGGCGTGGATTCTCCGATGTCGAGACCGAGAATCTGAGCGTAAAATGACAGTTCCGCCTCGGCACAGTGGACGATGGTCTCTGCTTTGCGGAAGCCGTGCTGCTCCCCTTCGAATGGTAGGTAAGCAAAAGGTACCGCGTTGCTACGCAGAGCCTCCACCATCGCTTCAGCCTGCTCAGGTGGAACTACCTTATCCTCCAGTCCTTGGAGGATAATCATTGGAGTTCGAAGGAGATCCGTGTGAAAGATTGGAGATCGTTCTTCGTAGAGGTCCTCGCGCTGTGGGTATGGTCCAATCAGTCCATCGAGATATCGTGATTCGAACTTATGGGTGTCGCGCGCAAGTGCTCCAAGGTCTCCGACGCCAAAGTAACTAGCACCGGCGGCAAAGGTCTGGCGGAAGGTGAGTGCACACAGTGTCGTGTAGCCACCTGCGCTCCCGCCTCGAATCAGGAGAGAGTTCTCGTCGGCGAGGCCCTGAGAGACAAGGTAGAGTGCAGCGTTGACACAGTCGTTGAGATCCACGATTCCCCAGGCTCCCTTAAGACGCTCCCGATATTGACGCCCATATCCGGTGCTGCCGCCGTAGTTGACCGAGACGACTGCGAAACCACGCGAGGTCCAATACTGGAGATCGGTGTCGAATTCGGCAAGGCTTTGGCTGGTTGGCCCCCCGTGACTTCGAACGATGAGCGGGGGATAGGTCTCCTCAGGAGCAGCGAAGTCAGGATTTGTTGGTGGGTAGTAGAACCCGTGGGCGGTGAGCCCCTCGTTCGTTGGGAACTCGATGGCTTGTGGTTGCGCGATAGCATTTTGTTCAAGGATCAAGGCTTGCGAGGGACGCACTATGTCGCTTGCGCCGCTTCCTAGATCGATGATTGTCACTGTTAGAGGAGCGGTCGGTGAGCCAGCGATCGTCGCTACCTGGTTGTGGCCGATGAGCGTCAGACCCCCGAGGTAGGTCCAAGGCGTGGATATCTCCCGTAGCGTCCACTCTCCCTCCTGTGAGAGAGTGAGCACTCCAAGATACGAGTGTCCGAGCTTCGACCAGGTCGCAACGATGGATCCGTCGGGAGTTGGCTGATAGGTGCTCATGCCAAAGGTCCACATCGGGACGGCAAACTCTGCCTCCATGTGGAGGAGTGGCTTGTGCGTGCCACGTTGATGGGAGTAGAGGTTCCACCACCCAGATCGATCGGAAACATAAAGTAAGGTATCAGAGTCGAGATATCGCGGTTGAAGCACCGACTCTTCAACTCCGCCACAGATCACGCTCTCGTCAACGAGGCGATTACCCTGTAGGCGGGCCTCGTGCAACTCAGTGCCATCCTATGGCATTCGTGGGTGGTCCCAGGAGATCCACGAAAGCCTGTTCCCATCCGGCGAGAGAGTCGGCGAGGCAAAGAAGTCGTGCCCGTGCACAAGGACGATTGGATCGAGACTCTGGATGAGGGAGATGAGTACGATTTCGTTAATGACCTCGCCACTTGTCTCGTGTCGCTCTCGAACTGCAATCAGAGCCGAGCCATCTTGGGTGGCAATGAGATCTGCATAGCGCCATGCTCTTGGTGTCGGAGGTTCTGGGGTAACTGGGACTGGCTCGAGATGTGGGGCGATGACGCTATAGATCCTCTGGTCGTCGAAGTTCGCGAAGTAGACGGTACCGTTGTGTTCAACGTGACAGGAACCGCCATATTCATGTGCCAGCGTCCGCGCCGAGAACGGCGTTGACAAGACGTCCGTAGTCGAGCCGTCTGCATGTCGCCGAACAATGACGCTTCGACCGCTTTCCTGCGGTCTCCCCTCGGTCCATAGTAACGTTGCACCATCGAATGAGCTAAGAGATCCGAGCCGGACCGTGTCGCTGGCGAGCATCTCGGCGGAGATCTTCGAGGTCCAAGTCCCATAGGGTGCAATTTTGGTCATGATGTTTACCCTAACCCGAGCTTACGACTATATCTGACTACAACATCGCGTACGAAGTGGACCGGGCTCAAGGGGCCGTCCACTCTCATAGCGAAAATGAGCCAGAGGTCGCAGCGTGCATTGTGATAACCAGATCTCTTTCCACCATCTCGGCTAACTTTCGATCCCGGCGTGCTGAGTTACCACTTCACCGCGCATGCGTAGATCGGTCATCGCGGCTGTGAGGCGATGTCAGGCTAGCGACATGGTTGAGTTGTGGAGGGTATCAAACGTGGTTCCTAATCCGGCGGTGGAAGAGGTGCCTCCATGAATGGTTTTAAGTGTAGATACTGGCGTCTTCGAGATTGCCATCGCAATACTCATCTCCTGAGCTGTTGGAGAACAAAACGGGTGTCGTGTCTCAAGGGTTGACTGTGGCAGCATCACTGGAAGGATAGCCACGATTCATGGTTGCATGTGCCCTTGACTGTGTAGGGCATCCTAGGACCCATGTTTGTAGATAAACAGTGGTCAACATTATCTACATATTCTCCTTGCGTCAAGAGAGAGCTGGGTCAGGCCCGGGGCGTAGCTGCAATCTGGACCAAGATTACCGTTGGATCTTCAGCTGGGATTGGGTGGATCTATTCACCGAGGCGTTTGGTGTGTCGAGTCGATCTGCCCGTCTTCAATTTCTGGCTCATGAGCATCCGGGGAGAGGCTGTGAGTGCTGGAGAGGAAATAACGATAAAAGACGTACCCAGGAGGCAGTCCTATCAGTAGGTTCATGATTCGGTATACCGTCGTGACGGCGACCGCTAAGGGAAAGTCGACACCCAGGGCGATCAGGGTGCCCGCCATGCCCAACTCAAACACTCCGGTGCTGATGATCACTCCTCCAAAGATGCTGACGATGTTGGCAAAGAGATAGGCCATGACGGCGATGCCAGGATCAATCGTTTTGCCGAAGGCGAGGAAGGCCATATAGAAGGTCGCAATCTCTACGACGATGTAAAGTATCGACCATCCAAACGGCTGCAACATTCGCCGTTTGTTGCTGGTCATGGCGTGATAGCCAACGTAGAATTGGTCGACAAAGTTAATCAGCTTGTCTTCGTTGAGCGATCTGAAGAGTCGCTTCAGTTGTTTCATAACTGCGTGGATAGCTCGCCTAAGAAGTTGCTCATGTTGCACCAGAATCACCAAGCCGACGGCGAGGATTGTGATACCGATTGCCGAGAGCAGCGTGACCCGAAGCAGCGAGTGTCCACTTTTCCCGCTTTCGGCGTCGATAAGCACGAAACCAACTGGCATCATGAGGAGTACTGCCAATGCACTAAAGGCGTAACGCATCAGCTGGACCAAAACGCTCACTCCTCGGGGCACCTTCGGGGCAAGTACTTGGGAAAGATAACCAGCACCAGCGAGCCCGGCGGATGGGACGAGGTAGTTTACGAAGTTAGTTGCGAGAGCTCCCGCGAAAAGACGCGTCGTGTTGACGTCGTAGTTGAATATTCGTAGTATCGAGCGATAGTAGAGACCGTTTAGCCAGTAACTTCCCAGCTGAATGACGACCACAGAGGCGAGCACGTACCAGCGTAGCTTTGTGAGAAGTGGGAGAAATTGGCCAAGCGAGCTGCGATTCTCAAACAACACGAGTGCAAGGCCAAGAAGCCCTAAAACTGCTAAAACTTGACGCACAAGTTTGGGGGAGCTCTTTTTCATGATTCTGAAGGACATGCCTCTGTGTAGTCGGTGGAGTAGGTCGTCGCACGATCGCCAACGAAGCCGAATGGGCAGCTGTCGGTGTTCATCAGTAAACCAGATACCGGGTAGGTGCTAGTCCTTTGGCGTGAACCCACTCGGACGCCAGCAACTGGCTGCTTAGACGACTCTAACCTCTTGATTGGAGCTAGTCTTCTAATCTTCATTGCCAGACACTAACTCCGTGTTGCCAAACTCGCGGATCGGGATGATGACATTCGTGGCAAGGCGATAATCTGGTCATCTTTGGCTTGAAGGCATGTCTATCATCGGTGACGACCAAGGTGGGTACTGAGTTTCGACCTCTAGCGCGGTGATGACGGGTGTCGCCGGGTTGTGCATGGCCAACCTATATCTCCAGGCGCGACAGGCCTAGGCGATGGACCGACGGCAACAAAAAATATGTCCCGATCGCTTCGCACGGCCGACTAATCCTGTCATTTGGTGGGTGGAGTTGAAGAGGAGCCTGATACATTGTTACGCCGCAATTGTCATCCTAGTGTGATCGTCCTGCAGGCAGTGAAGTCTGTTCTTGCTTTGGGCCTGAGGTACTTGCACGGATGCATGTGCTGTCACAGGCTTACTAGCGGCTAATCGGCCTCTGGATCGGCTCCCAGACCATGGAGTAGGCTCGGTGGAGCGTGGTGAGCCTTGGGACTGGAGCGCATAGGGGCGAACTCATGGGGCAGCTCTTTGACCGCCGCCCTCTGTAAGAGCTTGAACGTGGACTGACGAGGGCGCTCTTTGTTAAGTCGGGCGCGATTCCAGATGAGTTAGCTCATGTGAATCGATTCGACGAGACCTCAGCCAATGATCTAAGCGACCCATGATGGTTTTCGTGCTCAGGTGCTAAAGGTGGTGAATCTAGAAGCCTGGAGAGCTGCATCTATGGTTATTGAGCTTTAAAGATGACTAGCCGTGGTAGAAGGTGGTGGTACATCCGCCGTCGACTGTAACGATCGAACCGGTCATGAACGAGGCATCGTCGGAGGCAAGAAAAGCCACCACTCTGGCCACTTCTGTCGTAGTCGCTTGGCGTCCTAGCGGTTGAAGCGCCGCGCTCTCCTCCCGCCGTTGCAGCATCTGAGCTGCTTGATCGGCTGGCAGGCTCGCCCGACGCCCACCGAGATCTGTGTCGATGTAGCCGGGGAGAACTGCGTTCACGCGAACCCCGAGAGGTCCGTAATCGACCGCTAGCTGTCTGGTTAGGTTGACAATGGCCCCCTTTGAGGCACAGTAGGCAGGTGCAAATGGTGCACCGATAATGCCGTAGGTAGAGGCGATATTGATGATCGCCGAAGGTGATTGGTGCAGAAGATGTGGCATCGCATACTTTGTAGTTAGGAAGGTACCGCGTAGATTAACACCGATAGTCTTGTCCCAGTCATCGACATCGATCTCGTGCAGTCTTCCGTGTGCTCCCCCTACACCGGCATTATTCACCAGGATATCCAGCCGTCCGAGGTCGGTGGTGATCGTGTCGAGTAACCTCGACGTCTCTTCGGAGTTCGAGATGTCACATAAATAGGCGTTGGCCTGCTGGCCCTTCGAGCGAATGTCGGCGACTACACGCTCAGCACCATCGTGAATGTCACAAACTGCTACTGTGACACCCAGGTTGGCTAGGGAAAGCGAAATCGCTTCGCCAATACCGCGTCCACCGCCTGTAACCAGTGCGACTCGGCCACTCATGCTTTGCTCTGTTTCCATGCTCTCATCTCCTGCCTTTTCGGTTGGCGGATGGACGATCTCCTTCTGCCAACGTAGTTGGTAGGCACTTGGTTATAGTGCATTGGCTGATCAGGTGTTCAATATGCATGTAGAGGTTGGTACTACAAGATGACGAGATGCTGGCTAGAGACGAGATTTGGTGCCCACGAGTGCATAGCTGTGGATCGGTGATCCTGGGTTGGATAACCTTTCGTTTCGCATAGTGGAACAGCTGCACAAGTTGCAATTTTTGAATCTGAGACACCGAGCACCTGCTTCATATATAAGCATCCAGCATTACAGCGAAATGTGGGCAACACTTCGCTTAACCATCGCCACCGACCATAGCTAATGATTTAATCTGTGTGAGGCGAAGAGAGGTGGAGCTTGATGGCAACTAGAAATCGCGGCGACACTTCGCTGCCGTCTCCTGTGACCGATGATTAATGCTGCAATTCCCGTGATGGTAGACCGTGGTCGTGGCGCCGCCGGCATGACGCTTCTTAGTGGTCAGAGAACGGGTAATTGCATATGTGGTGTTATCGATTGGATGCAGCGCTCTGCGTACGCTTTTGACTGATCGAGGGGTAAGTGCGTTTTTGGTAGTCCGCACTGGGTGGGCTGCACGCCGGACACCTCTTGGAACGAACGCCCTGGATAAAAATCCCATGGTTAAACTCCATTTCGCTTGTGAACCTACTATACATCGACGCTCTGATATTGGCGTTGCACTAGATCATCCATTGGCGATCGGGTGACGTCGATATCTCGTTGCCATGGCCTTCCGACTACCAGTGGGATAGGCCATTGCGGCTAGTCATACCGGCTTAGTCCCTCCGACGTGAACCAATCATGCTATCCGGGCTGTAGTCCAACCACCTCAGGCGCCGTTGCTGCCATCGCCTTCGATGCAGGGTGTTCTGCATAACCAATCCGTGAGGCGTCTCGGCTGCCAGAGAACACGCGGGGGTCTCCTATTGACAACCGTTGCACAATGCGTGGCAGCGACTGCCCTTAACCCAGTCGGGACGTCTGTTTCGTTGTGGCCACAACATTTAACCCCGTGTAGCTTGGACGCGGCGCTAGGGCTTTGACCTGGTGCCACTGCTAGCATGCAGTGACGGAGAAACAGGAAACTAGCGTCTCATAAAGGAGGTGCTCCAACTGATATCAGATACTGCGACGAGCTTGGCCAAAGCGATGGCGCTCCAGTGGGGGTTGACCACAAAAAAGCTGAGCTATGAGGTCCTTGATTCGATGGTCCGCGTTGGAATTCTCGATGGCCCAATCACCAAAGTCAAGTCCGATGCTGCATGGGCCGAACTCGAAGCGGCGGGACTTCTTGTCTCTGATCGAGTGGCTGGATACGCAAAAATCAACGGTGCATTTGGCAACGATCTATATTTTCAGCTTCTCGACACCATCCATCATTCAGAGCTAGTCGGAGTATTGCGGAGTGCGGGTTATCGAGCCTACGCGATGGATAGGTACCTGGAGGTTGGCAGGCTGCGACTAAATGCTATGCAAGGCAACCGCCCAACGAGCGAACACTTTCACTCCTCAAAGGGCGGCGAGGAGAGTGATGAGTTTCGGGAGGCATTCTTCGATCGCTTCGATCGACGTCTCTTCGGGTACCTCATGCCCAACTGGCGAGACCTGGTCGCAGGCCAGGCTCTGGCTAGTCACCTCTGGGACTTCGATGCATCCATCCTGGATATGGTGGATGCCTTGCTAGAGGGTGAGGTGGCAGATGCTGAAATTCGGTTTGCACTCGCGCAGATACTGTTCCTTAGAGGCGACAATTATGGTGCTCGAGCCTATGCCGATGATGAGTGGGGTATCTTTGCGCCGTTTATTGATGCTCTCACGCTGATACAGAAGGGAGAGTACGAGGTCGGTGCCAAGGTCTATGCTCGTGCGGTAACTGAGTTCTCCAAGGCAACACGCACCCGATTTGCTCCGATGTATCCGGTGACCGAGTTTTGGTATCCGATGGCATTGCTCGCCTCTGGTAGCGTTGCCGATCTCGAACAAGCACTCAAATATTGTGTGGCAAGTTCACACTCCAAGAATCCGCCACGTTTTTCGCTCTTTGGCAAGTGGGTGCATGCGATCCGCGTACGACTTGGGAGAGAAGGTCTAGATCCAGCAGTCTTTGTTCAACCCTATGTTCGAGGGTTGGATGCACTCTTTGACCTGTTACTGATCAACTGGTTAGCTCCCGAGTTCGAAGCGCTACAGCAGAAGACGTCGCAGCTCGAGACGACCCACGAGAGGGCGCAGCTGGTTTTCGCTTCGTGTGGTTTTAGCAGGCTGGAGGAGCTCGCCTCGACCGCGTTCGCACACGCTACCGGTGCAGAGGACTCATCACCTTTCTTCGTTGGATCCCAGCTGCCTCACTGGCGACTTGTCCTCGATTCTTTGAGAGCTCTCGATGACTCCACTCCTGAGCGCGAGAGCCGTTACGTCTGGATTATCCACCAAACCGGGAGTGGACACCTTCGTTCTGTCGAACCCTCCCTGCAAGTCAGGGGAGTCCGAGGGTGGGGAAAGCCCAAGGCGGTGAGTTTGGCACGACTAGTGGCCGACAGCGACCTTCCTGGTGAGGATGCCCGAGTGCTGCGCTCGATTCGAAAGCTGTCAGGTGGACGAAGTGGCGGCTATGACTTGGATTTGGGAGCCGCCATGATGAGCCTAATCGGACATCCCAGGGTGGTTTTGAGTACCGATCCAGAACGATTCATAGAGGTAGTCGAGGGGCGCCCTGAGATCGTAGTCGTACAGACCGATGCTGGGTTCGAGGTCAGAGTAGAGCCGCCAACACTCGCAGACCTTGTCGATCAGGCAAACGCGACTATGTGGGGTCGTGCTCCCGATGCCGAGGTTTTGCGTGTCATAGTCGAGTCGCCGGCACGACTTGTGGTGATCCGGCTCTCCAGGGCACAGCGACAGGCGATTCAGCTGATGGGGAAGCGGTTTCAACTTCCGCGTGAGGCAGGAGGGGATGTCGATGGGATGTTGGCAGCGCTAAGCGCCCATTTTGAGATCCAGTCTGATGAGGTCGTTGCTGGAAGACTCGTTGATGCAGCACCTAAGCTACGTTGCGAACTCAAACCACAGAACGAGGGCATCAGCATGCGCCTCGTCTCTGCCCCACTTGGATCTTATGGCCCTAGGCTCGTTCCTGGCGTTGGGCGTGCCAAAGTGGTGGCGAGGATCGACTCAGAGACTATAGCGGCGACTCGCGATCTCGACTGGGAGGCTGAGTTGGCCGAGAGAGTGACTGAGGCGCTCGGGGTTACGCGCAATGACATAGCATCTGAGATCGAGTTTCTGAGCGCAGATGAGGCACTCGATGCGCTCGAGACATTAAACGCATTCCTTGACGAACTCGAGCTTGACTGGCCCAAGGGCAAGGCGATTCAGGTATTTTCTCCTGGTTTGAGTGCTTTACGAGTCTCAATATCCAGCCAGCAGGATTGGTTGGCGATCAGAGGGGGAGTTCAGCTCGACAATGATAAGGTGCTGGCCATCAAAGAGTTGATCACCGCAGCCACTCGTGGCGCAAAGTTCGTGACTCTAAAGGAGGGGCAGTACCTTGCCCTGACCGGTGCACTGAAGGAGCGGGTGCTCGAACTTGCCGCCGTTACCGACAGCTCTGGTAAGGAGGTGAAGGCGTCCAAGCTGGCGGTTGGCGCGTTGCTAGAGATCGCCGATGGGGCGAAGGCAACCTTTGACACCAGCGTTGCTGAATTGATTGAGCGTTTGCGAGAGGCGGAGAAGCTGATCCCAATGCTGCCACCGACACTCGAGGCCGAGTTGCGACCGTACCAACACGAGGGATTCGTGTGGGCTATGCGGCTTGCCGAGGCAGGATTCGGGGCCTGTCTGGCCGATGATATGGGCTTAGGCAAGACGCTCCAGGCGCTGGCGGTGACGCTAGCGCGTGTGCGGTCAGATGGTGACCCAGCACTGGTCGTCTGCCCGACCTCAGTCGTCGATAACTGGATCAAGGAGACGCTTCGCTTCGCACCAACTCTCAACCCGATCAACTATAGCCAAGTAGATAGATCACGTGCGGTGGTCGAGGCGACTGGCCATGATATCTTGATCGTGTCCTACAGCGTGTTGATCCAAGATGAGGAGTTACTCGCTTCGCGTCGGTGGCGGACGCTTATCGCCGACGAAGCTCAGGCGATCAAGAACATCGCGGCTAAACGTACTCAAGCCCTCGGGGGTATCGATGCAGAGTTTAAGCTCGCGCTCTCTGGTACTCCGATAGAGAATCATCTAACCGAGCTCTATTCGATCCTAAGTTTTTTGAACCCGGGTCTCCTTGGCACGCCTGCACAGTTTGGTAGACGGTTTGTGACACCGGTGGAACGCGATAAGGACAAGCATGCCCGTCGACGGTTGAGAAAGATTGTTGGCCCCTTCATTCTTCGAAGGTTAAAGACCGACGTGTTGACTGACCTCCCACAGAGGACTGAGCTGACGCTCATGGTTGAGCCACGCGAAGACGAAGCACATTACTACGAGGCGATGCGGCTGCGAGCGATCGATGCGGCGGAACTGGCGCTCGAGCGTGACCAGGCCCAAGCGAGCTTCCACATTTTAGCGGAGCTCACTCGTCTTCGTCGAGCTGCTTGCGATACTCGGCTCGTCGAACCAAAGGTTGATAGCGCAGGATCTAAAATAGAGGCTCTTTTGGAGTTGGCGAGTGAAATCCAGGATAACGGACATCAGGCACTGGTATTCTCGCAGTTCGTCGATTTTCTTGCGTTGGTACGTGGAGCCTTCGACCAGGCAGGCTTTCGCTATCAATACTTAGACGGTTCGACCCCGGCAAAGCAACGAGCGCGTGAGGTGGAGAGCTTTCAGTCAGGAGCCTCCAACTTCTTTCTGATCAGCATCAAAGCCGGTGGTGTTGGCTTGAACCTAACGGCAGCCGACTACGTGATTATTGCAGATCCTTGGTGGAATCCGGCCGTCGAGGAGCAGGCCCTCGGACGTGCCCATCGCATTGGCCAGAGCCGCCCGGTCACCTCCTATCGACTCATTGCCCATGGGACGATTGAGGAGACTATTACCCAACTCCATGCTTCGAAGCTAGCGCTGGCCGAGGGGGTGTTGGGTGACGATGGATCGATGGGAGCTCTTCCGTCTGCTCGCGATCTTATTGATCTAATGTATCAAAAATAGGATCTTGTTTGGCATCTCTGGTGATGGGATCGGCTCGAGTCTTCGTCAGATACTCGATCTTGATTCAGTCGTCAAGATAGCGGCGTAGATGGTCGGCTTGCGAAGCGCTGTTCCAGAGTTTTTAGGTGTCGGTGTAGGGAGTGGGAACCTTGCGAAAGATGGTGAAGATAATCAGGTCATAGGCTGCTTTGAGGCCACCTGCAATCACGAATGGGTATGCGAACAGCGATACGTTAGAGAGAAAAACACCAGCAATTAGTGGAGAAGCTCCGGTTCCGAGACTCCGCGCGCCATTGGTAGTTGTGGCAAGGTATCCGCGATCCTCGGCGTCCACAATCGCCATGGTGTAGGCCTGCCGAGTCGGGACGTCCATCTGGGAGAGCATATGCCGCACGAGTAGGACGATGGCGGCCAGGAAACCCGATGGAGCAAAGGGCACTAGCGCTAACAGGATGTTGGAGGGCAGGTGGGTGAAGACCATCGTATTCAATAGGCCGAAACGCTTTGATACCCAAGCGGCGACTAACGACGAAAGGGCTGAAAACAGGTTGGTACCAAAGAATAGGAGACCGATCTGGGCGAGATCGAACCCAAACTTGACCCTGAACCAATAGACCAAGAGCCCCTGTACGATCAGACCGCTGCCAAAAGCATCGACAGCGAAAAGGGCTGTAAGGGTGCGTACCACCTTGCGAACCTCTGGGGTCGGACGGTGCCGATGAGTTGGTTCTTCGGAACCTGTTGGGATATATACCTGTTCGACTGACTGTGGTACCAGCGAGTAGAGGATGAGCTGTACCAGCGCGATGGCACTGTACGAGAGGATGATGACGCGAAAGAGACCCGCTGAGATCTCGGATGCATGCCCAAGCCCAAAGCCAAGGGAGGCCGCGATTAGAGCCCCTGCGGCGGTTGCAACGTAGCCTACCAGGGTGAACCAGGCGTAGGTCTTGGTGCGAGCATGCCCAGTAGCCAGCCTAGAGAGCATCGCCTGCTCTATGCCGAGGAAGAGGCCCACCTCTTTGCCGGTCGGGGAGATGCTGCCGAGAATGATGATTACTCCGAGCGCGAACGGTTCTTTGGTGATGAGAAGAAATGGAGCTGCAAGGAGCCATAAAAACGAGCTGAGTAGGAGAAGGCGTCGTCGACCAAAGCGATCAACGTAGCGACCTATCCACATCGATATCAACGACGATCCGAGCAGCGCAACAGTAAAGAGCGCTCCAATCTCAAACGCCGAGATGTGTTGCTCGTGCCAATAGAGCGGCAGGATAATAGCAACTACTCCGAATCCCACCTCGCGCAGTGCCCTGGCGACCAACAGGAACCAAGCAGCATGATCTGACATGGAGGAGGTGTCTGCATTCTCGTTCATTATGAAGGTTTCCTAGTTTTTATCATCTTTCCTAAGCTACAACCTAGCCAAGCCGACAGCTAGAGGCGCAAGCTATCATTGTCGTGTCGCTGTCGAATACCTTTCGCTTTCATGAGTATGGCGGCGATGCCAATGGCCGCAGGTCAGCTACTCTCGCATCCTGTGGTCTGCCCATCTATTGGCGACCGAGCTTACCGTGTCTTTCGCACGCAACTGGTGACCGCATAGTAGGATCCTAAAAATCTCAAGAAGAGCCACGCTGAAACTCATAAAAGCACTTGTATCTACCATGCATATTTTTGGCCATCTACACGGATTGTGTGAGAATATCTAAGTAAGTGGCCGGTAGTGTGATGGGGGGACCAAGTATGCTAAATAGCGTGCTATTTGCAGTCATCTTCGCCGTTTTTATTACTCAACTTTCGATTCTTTTGACAACCGTCTACCTTCACAGATCGCTGTCACATAAGTCCTTGAAGTTATCACCACCGGTGGAGTTTGTAGTTCGCATGCTTCTGTGGCTCACCACTGGGATACAACGCCGCGAGTGGGTTGGAGTGCATCGCTTGCACCATGCCCACACCGATGTCCTCGGGGATCCGCACTCACCTATCGTAGAAAGCTATTGGAAAATCCAGCTCCTGAACCTTTTCTACTACCGTCGAGCTGCTAAAAATCGGGAAGCCATTCAGCGTTACACCAAGGATCTTCCCCCGGATCGCTGGGACCGGTGGTTGTTCTCACACTCATACCTCGGCCTGGGCCTCGGCATTGGTATCCTGATCGGATTGTTTGGTGTTGAACTAGCTATTGTTGTTGCGCTGATTCATCTCGTTCTTTATCTTGGACTCAGCGCTGCTGTAAATGCGATTGGCCATCGTTTTGGCAAGCGGCCATTCGATAACTTTGCTACCAACAACCAGTGGCTTGCTCTGTTGACTTTTGGCGAAGGATTGCATAACAATCACCACGAACTGCCGACGGCTGCAAACCTTGCCTTTGTGGTTCCACAAATCGATCTGGGCTGGTATGTGATCCGGTCACTTGAGATGTTGCATTTAGCCTCAGTTAGAACGCTAAAACGCAAGGTAGCATAATGAGGCGAGTTGCCGCTCTTTCGTGGGGTGTCGGTGGATCCGCGCCTACCGTCTACCGCAGTTGTCTCGACCCCCAACAACCGAGCTGCACCTGCCCCTCGAGTAGCTCTCTATTCATTCAGACAGATACCCCACCTCGATAAAAGTTGATATGCCCAGCGATGCGTCGAATAGTTGAACACCAAGAGATTTATTGGGTTCTTGTTCCTTCGGCTCCATCACTGTCATGTCCACCGCTGCACTCACTTTTTGCACTCCACTCCAATGGGAGAATGAGAAGGGGCATTTGCTTGTCGATTGGAGCTATTTAGATGCCGGTGCACGGTGCGGGAATTCTGGGCGATGAACTATAGCGAGCTGGATGAGGGCGAATCCTATCGAAGTTCCATTGTTGAAGCACTGAATCGGGCTCTATGCCACTACGACGAGGCGACCGCAAACCACTCTGTGCGGACTGGCACCCTAGCCGGACGGCTCGCCATCCGGCTCGATCTCGATCGTCTTGACCGCACGCTCATCGTACAGGCAGGCATCGTTCATGATCTTGGCAAGCTGGCGATTAGGCTCGCAGTCCTGCACAAGACTGGCTCGCTTACCGCAGATGAACGGATCGAAATGGAGTGTCACTCCCGGATAGGGGCCGAGATATTATTAGGCATCTCGCCAGACCTTGCCCCTGTTGCGGTAGGCATCGGGTCCCATCATGAGCGCTGGGATGGGACGGGCTACCCGGACGGTCTTGCCGGCGAGGAGATACCCATGCTCGGACGAGTACTCGCCGTTGCGGATGTGTATGACGCATTGACCAACACACGGGCCTATCGGAATTGGAAATACACTCCAGACGCGGCGCTCGGCTACGTAGAGGATCACGCAGGAACGGAGTTTGATCCAAAGGTTGTTGCTGCAATGTTGGATCTTCTTCGTCCATAGAGCCACTTCCGGTATCACTTGTCCAGTTGAAGTGTCTGTTAATACATAGCCATGCCAAGCGAGGCGATGCACCGCACTTGGAACGATATTCTGATGGCCAGCGAATCCACCCCGACGTCCGCTTGTACCAGGTCCACTTCGTAAGTGAGAAGGCCGCATCCACTCATCAGCACCAGACATCAACGTTTACTCTCTGTGGTGCAGGAGTTCTGAGACCTGAAATGTTGACTGCGGCCGTGCACGCCTATGCGTGTACGAGCCGCCACCAGTCACTTGGCGCTTGGATGCGCTCGGTGGTGACCACGCTGATTCTCTCGTTATGCAGAGGCCATTGGACCTGGAGATACCCTGCGACGGTTCCCGGTGCGGTGCCAATCAAGGCGCTTGCAGCTATTAGATGGAGTTTGTAGGTGACCTTCTGCCCTGGCCATAGGTTCGCGGTAAGTGCATGGCTCAGTATCAGGTTGCTTGCTGGCTGCGTGCTTGTCGCCCACGGGACCTTTAGAGACCCGATCGACTGATGTGACCTTGCTACTGTGGCTCGAATCACTCCTAAGCTTGCTTCGTTGGCGAGACGCTCGGCGATACTGGCAGCATGGTGGAGCGATGCGGGTCCTTGTTGGTCAAGAACGACGGCGACGGCCTCGATCTTGCCGACCTTGGTAGGTTCTTGGGTTGCAATGGCGGCGCACCCTCCAGACCATATCGTGTAGCCCGATTTGATCCCGACGACATTGGCGGTCCCAATCCGAGCAACGATGTTGGGGAGGGTACCCACCAACGGAAGGGTCACCGTGTGCTCATTAACGATCCGATCAAACACTGGGTTACGCATGTCAATCGCCGCAATCGTCGCGATCGCCTTGGCGGTGGCTTTGGTCGCTGAGCTAAAACCGCTGGCATCGGCGAAGTGAGTATCCGTGAGACCGATCCGAGTTGCAGTTTGGTTCATTTGGCTTACGAACGCAGCCTCGGAACCCGCTACCCAGGTGGCGAGCAGCTGTGCAACGTTGTTTGCAGAGCGGGTGAGGAGCGCTTGAAGCAGCTGATACTCGGTCAGATGCTCGCCTGCGGTGACCTGTACCGACGACTGGTCCTGGGCCACATCGTTATAGTACTGCTGTTCATCCGCTGCCGAGATGGTAATGACCGGCCCTTGTGAACCGATGACGAGAGGGAGGTGTTTCAAGACGAGATAGGCGGTCATCAGTTTGGCGAGACTGGCAATTGGTACCGCACGTTGTTTGAGGGTTGATGCAACTGCAGCCGTGGAGATTGAGGGGATGGCGACGGCAGCTTCACCTTGGGCGGGCCAGGGCAATCGAGGTAGGGAACCGCGAGCGACTATTGTCGCTGGGGTGTGTGAGCTGACCCTGAGCGTTGGCAACGGGGAGCGCAGCCTAGCATTCACCATCACAACTGAGATAAGCACGCATCCAAGCGCCAGTGTAGCTGGCAGAGTACGTCGCCTTCGTCGAGATAGAGATACGTGCATGTGGGACACCAGGCTAGCGCCTAGTTGACGGTAGTGGCCATTGCACTCCAAAGATGGAAGTTTGGAGGTATATTTTGGTTTTTCGATGTTGGCTAAGTCCATGTCGCTGCCTAGATAGACCAAAACGTAAGTGGTTGTCGTGGCTCAGATGACTAGAGTTCGATTCGTCAAGGTATGGTGGACGCATGGGAGAAGCAGACCCGCGTCGGTCTCGACACTCGAGCTTTGATGGTCCGGCATTGGACCTGCGCCTCTTGCGTGCTCGAGTCCTTGGCGACCTGCGGCGAGGAAATCTCACGCCAGTCGATGTTTGTGATGCTGACCGGCGGTTGCTAGATGCGGCGACCAGCTTCGGGATAGCTTTACGTGACGCGTGTCCAGTTTGTGACGAGGCTGCGTTGCGCCACGTAGCCTATGGATTCGGTAAGGGTTTGCCGGCAAGCGGTCAAGTGGTGGGAGGACTCCTGAATGACTCTTCGATGCTCGAGGTGACCGATCTGAGCATGTGTATCGTTGAGGTCTGCACAGCTTGTCGGTGGAACTTTCTAATTGAACGACGGTTCAGGCGATGAGATTCTTGCCGCCATCACATCTGGAGGTTACGCTTCCACTTGGCCAAAATGGCAATCAACTGGCCAAGGGGTGCAGTGCAGCGCACGCCGCGCTGCTAACCTAGCTACGATCGACTCATCTACTGAGGGTCGTTGTATTGCTTTCCTGCTCCCTGAGCCATGTATGGTTAGGGAGTCCTGGTGAAGAGCCTGGTCCATAGGAGGTACCTTTTGAGAACATATGAACTTGCTTTAATTACGGACTCTTCGCTCGAAGAGACGGTTCGCGAAGGCGTAACCGGGCGTGTCGAATCTATCGTCGCGGCCGGTGGTGGTTCGCTTGGTGAAGGGGCAGTGTGGGGGCGTCGCACCCTTATCTATCCCATTGCCCACCATTTGGAGGGATTTTACTCTTTCCATCGTTTTCAGGCTGAGCCCGCAACCGTAACTGAGCTCGACCGAGTTCTGTCAATCGCCGACGAGGTCCTCCGCTTCAAGATCGTCCGTCTCCCTGAGCGAGCGATTCAGTCAGGAAAAGCGCCGCTCCTCAAGGGTGCAGCGCGCTAAGACACCATCACGAGGACAGGAGAAGAAAAACATGTCCGCTGGAAATACCGTCACCTTGATTGGCAATCTCACCAAAGAGCCTGAGTTGCGATTTACTTCGCAGGGTTTGGCCCAAACCACGTTTTCGATCGCAGTCAACAGACGACGTATGAATCAACAGACGCAGGATTGGGAGGAGTCAACCTCTTTCTTTGAAGTAGTGTGCTGGCGTGAGCTCGCTGAGAACGTCGCGGAGAGCCTTGAGAAGGGGTCCCGAGCAGTTGTCACCGGACGCCTTGAGCAGCGAACTTGGGAGACGCCCGAGGGTGACAAGCGTTCCAAGATTCAGGTGATTGCCGATGAGGTCGGTCCCTCGCTTCGATGGGCTACTGCCCAGGTTACGAAGGCGGATCGACGCACGGGTGGTGGACCTGACGGTGGCAGTGGCGGTCGCAATATGGCACCATCAAATACGCCAGAGCCGTCGATTGGAAGCTTCAACTACGATGAGGAGCCATTTTAACTATGGGAAAGAACGTTACTAAGAAGCGACCGGTTCGCAAGGAATCGGCAGACGCGCTCAAGAAGTTTAAAAAGAAGCCATGTAGCTTCTGCTTGAGCAAATCAGAGTGGATCGACTATAAGGACGTGGAGTTGCTCCGGCGCTATATCAGCGATAGAGCCAAGATTCGGGCTCGACGGGTTACGGGCAACTGTACGCAACATCAGGCTGAGGTGGCGAACGCAATCAAGGTGGCACGAGAGCTTGCATTGTTGCCCTATCTCGCTCGCCCAACCAATGATCGCGAGCGCGGTGCTGGCGGTGGTCGCGGACGCAGTTCTGATCGACGGGTTCGTAATGAAGACGTTGACGACATAGTCGATGTGGACGATGTCGATCAAGACGATGATTCACAAGATGGGGAAGAGTAGGTCATGGAACTTGTACTTCGCGAACCAGTCACTGGACTTGGTAGACGTGGTGACTATGTTAGGGTGGCCGATGGCTATGCCCGTAACTATCTTCTCCCTAAAGGTCTAGCCATTGTGGCGACGCCGAAGGTGGCGGCGCAGGCTGAGGCTATGCGGAAGGCCTCGGCTGAGAAGCACCAACGGGAGCTCGAAGCAGCCTCGGAACTGGCTTCCCAACTGGTAGCGCTTGAGATCAACCTCTCAAAGCGATCTTCCAGAGACGGCAAGTTGTTTGGATCGGTGACCACAGGCGAGATCGCCGAGAAGGTTACCGAGCTGGCGGGTGTGACGATCGATCGCCATCAGGTCAACATGTCAGAGCCGATCAAGACCACAGGGACCTTCTCGGTTCCTATCCGACTTCATCCCGAGGTCGAGGTTGCTATCAACGTCGAAGTTATCGCCGAGTCATAGACGTACTAAGATATGGCGACGCGTGAGCCGAGATCGATTAATGAGACTCGGGTACCGCCGCACAGTGTAGAGGCCGAGGACTCGCTGGTTGGCGCGATGTTGCTTTCGCGCGATGCGATCAGCGAGGCGGTCGAGCTCGTCAGCGAGGATGATTTTTTTCAACCATCGTTGCGCCATGTCTATGCCGCACTCTGGCATCTCTACACCGCTGGAGATCCGACCGATGTTGTCTCGGTATCTGATCAACTAAAGCGCTCCGGAGTGCTCGATCAGGTAGGTGGCACGGAGAAGCTATTGCTGTTGCAGGCGTCTACGCCGGCGATAGCAAGTGCCTCTCGTTATGCCCAGATTGTTCGTGACTACTCGCTACTTCGTAGGTTGATTGCAGCTGCGACCGAGATTGCGGAGCAGGCATATGCCTCCCCCAACGATGTCCAGGAGATCGTTGACTATGCCGAGGCTAGAATATTCGATGTTGCCAAAGGTAATAACACCGATAACGCGGTCGTGATCCGTGACGTCTTGTGGGAGGCGCTTGAGGAGCTCGAGGAGCTCTACGCCCAGGGGGAAAGTCAGACTAAAACTGCGTCGACTGGCTTCAGAGATCTTGATGAGAAACTTTCGGGTCTCCATCGGTCGAACCTGATTATCGTGGGAGCCCGCCCCGGCATGGGTAAGACCTCCTTCGCCCTCTCGATGGCCTCGAAGGTAGCCGAGAACTCTGAGGATCCCGTACTCATTTTTTCGCTAGAGATGAGTCGTATCGAGATCGGTCAGCGTCTACTCGCAGGTGAGGCGAGAGTGGATTCGATGAAGATCAGAAGCGGGAGATTAGTTGAGCGCGAGTGGGACCGTATCTCACACGCGGCTGGAAGACTGGCGGAGCGGAAGATCTTTATAGATGACGATCCAAACATTACAGTGCTCGATATCCGTGCTCGGTCTCGACGCCTGAAGGCCAACGAGGGTCTCTCGCTCGTGATGATCGACTACCTTCAGTTGATGTCATCGAGGCGTAATGTGGAGTCCCGTCAGGTGGAGGTATCAGAGATTTCACGTGGTTTGAAGTTACTCGCCCGTGAGCTCGATGTTCCCGTCATCGCATTATCGCAGCTGTCGCGAAATCTCGAGAGCCGGAGCGACAAGCGTCCACTTCTTGCTGATCTTCGCGAATCTGGATGCCTGGCCTGGGATACCAAGGTTCGCTTGGGAGACGGTAGCGCTGAGACGATTGGAATGCTGTGGGCTAAGGGCCGAGAACACTTTGAGGTGGTCTCGGCGACTCCAGAGGGTAAGGCGGTTGTGGCGCTAGCTAAGAGAGTGGTGGCCACTGGGGTCAAGCCCTTGCTCCGCATCGAGTTCACGGAGGGTGGTTATCTTGACGCTACTCATAATCATCCGATCGCTACGCCATCTGGGTTCGTGCGCGCAGATGCCCTGGCTATTGGAGGCCGGGTTCTAGCGCTCGATCAAGAGGGGACAGTCGATGCACAGACGATTGCCTCACTAGAACCGATGGGTTCGGAGTTGGTATTCGACATCGAGGTTGTCGACACGCATTGTTTTTATGCCAACGATGCTCTTGTTCATAACTCACTAGAACAGGATGCCGATATCGTTATGTTTATCTACAGGGACGAGGCTTATCGTCCTGACAGCCCCGATCGTGGTGTAGCCGAGATCATTATCGCCAAGCATAGAAGTGGCCCGGTTGGGACCGTCCATCTCGCCTTCATGGAGAACTGGGCACTCTTTGCTGATATCGCTCAGGGGTAGCCAAGTGCACCAACTGACCTGGAGGACGTAGGTAATAGCGCCACAATGTCTAGGCGCCACAACCTTGATGACGCCGCCAACATATGCCTACCTCTACATCGCGGAGAGCAGGTAACGCTTTCCATCGATGCGCGCCACGGTCGAAGTTCTCCATCTATGAATTCTAGGACTCGATCAAGACCAGCTATGAGTTCGCAGATCCGTGCACATGTTCAGCAACGACTCCAAGCTACAGCGGTCGGTGGTTGAACTCGACCCGAGACCGGTTGCCTAAAGGTTTCGTATTCATTTGACAACAAGCATCGCCAGGCCTAGATCGTGGATGCCACAACTGTTGAAAGGCTCGACTGCCCCACGACCAGAGCTAGCTGATACAAGGGACTGGCATCCGCTGCCGGTGGATAAGACAACTCAACCCGAAGTGGAGACAGCCGCCTCTGCAGTCTGGTTAGATATGGACTGGTTGTACTCGCGAATAGAGAAGTATCGCCAAGATGGCGGCACCGGGTTCACCTGCTGCGCAAGCGATGGTGGTGAGTCAAAACTGGATTGCTGTCGCCAAATGGTGATACGAGTGACCGACCTCAATGACTCAGCGCCATCCTGGCAGATGCACCTATTAGGAGCTCGGCTGCCTCTCGTGCAGCTGTGATCGATTCGGGCTTGGTAGCTCCTGAGTGGTTTCAGAGCTGATGTCGGCGGCCCGCTGGCCGATGGGGAGGTTGGTGAGGAGTCGCGAGAGGGACGACAGTAGAAGAATTGCAAAGCCGAATTGAAAGATGATCTCACCAGGCATCAGGAGATTGATTCCATTGTCCGGGAGCGAGAACATGGCTAAGATGCCGCCGACTAGCTGTACGATGATCATGCTCCAATTGATGCCGACACGCACCCAACGCGAGGTGATCCAGATCGATACCGCAAGCTGGATCACAAAGAGCGCAGCTCCGAGAGTCATATGTGCCCAGTTGAAGAATGTGTTCCATGTGTAGGGGGTGAGCATGATGCCTGCCATGAGCACGCCGATCGCAATGAAGCTAGTACGTAGCGTTCTGAAGGGCTGCTCGTCACTGGGAAGCTGTCGCCCTACATGAATGACCAGACCAATGCAGATCAGGAAGCCGAGCGCCAACGGGAAAAATGTCCTTATATGAACCAGGTAATAACTGATACCGTAGATGTTGACATTGTTAGTCGGCCACACAATACCGTCGATCAACAGAGCGCCAAAAAGAGCACCATAGGCAACCATAAGGGCTTTGATAGCATGTTCGCGCATCTCCCCTCCGATCTCTCGGGTGCTAACCGATAGATACCAATACTCTTGTAGTATACAACAAAATTCTGATCGACAATAACACATAGCCGGAGTGGCGTTGATGAGAGATTGAGAACGCTGCTGGCGATGTCGCTGAGAATCGGTGGCTGCTTTCAACTGATCGTGAAAGCCGGCCCGTCTAGACTGCGTTGTCGGAGGACGTTGCTTGAAAATCATTTGGGAGAGGCTCAGGGCCGAAGATCGTATTCTTTCGGCCACCGTAGTGGCGGTTGCCGTCACTCTGTTTCTTCCTTGGCATTCCTTTGCGATTTTAAGCGTTGCGGGAACGACAGACGGTTTCCATAGTTGGGGTTTCTTGACTGTGCTCGGAGTTTTGTTGCTTGCCTTTGTCCTGACGTCCGATGAGTCGTTCTTTGCTCGACATACACCAAAGGTTTCTATTGGTGCATGGAGAGTGGTTGGAGCTGGGTTGATGTTTGCGGGCGCTGCTCTGTACTTGACGGTTGGACCCGGTTCGTATCACTCCACCGAGGTCGCGGCTGCCTATGGTCCCTCCTACGGTGTTTACTTGACATTTTTAATTGCGCTGGCGGCGTTGTTGTTAACGTTCCGTCAGGGAAGGAGATCAGTACAGTGAAGAAGCTTCTTCTTCTCGTCCCAGTGGGGGGGCTTCTTTTGGCTGCCTGCGGCTCGAGTAGTAGCAGCGCTAACCCAGTTAGCGCTGATGCAGCCACCTTAACAAACCAGGAGGTCCACTTCTGTTTTGTAACCCAGGCTACCAGTGGCACGGATAGCACGCAGTTGCAAGGTTGTGGTGATCAGAACTATAGTGCACACCTGGCCACTGCAAACCTCACGAGCTCGGTGAGTCTTTCTGGCCAGAGCCAGAGTGAAAAGGTTGGCGTAACTCGTATTGGCAAGACCGAATGGATCTACTTCAAGAACAAGTGGTATGTCCAAAAACAGCCGTTTCCAGCTACATCCCCTGGGTCTATCTCCTCTTTGTTACGGGCAACCCCCACGGTTAAGAAGGTTGCTGGGATCAAGGTCCTGGGCCAGTCGACGACCGGATATCAAGGAGTGTTTACGGCCTCTGATCTATCGACACACAAGAAGAAGCTCACCTCATCAATGGCGACTTCGTTGACCGGTTTGAAGTCCGATACCTTCACCGCCTATCTCAATAGCAAGGGCCAGGTGGTTCAGGTGAATCAGACGGAACTTGTCTCCTCCTCGAGCACTAAGGTGACGGTTACCTCCACAGTCCAGTTCTCTCACTTTGGCGAGAAGGTAGCGATCAAGAAACCCCCAGCTAGTGAGGTCTCTAAAGGTTCACCGTCTTAAGCGGTTTAGCCGTAGTGCCACCGCCGATAGGGCTGTAGACGCAAGCACGACCGCCATCAAACTTGCGTAGTTAGAGCTTGAGATTACACCTGACTGAAGAAAAACGAGAGCCATTGCTATAGTTACCTCTCCTCTGGCGAGCATGCCGGCCCCCACGGCCAACCGGACCCGGAGATCGCCGGGCGTCGCGACGGCGATAACCAGACGTGATATAAGGAGTGCCGCCACGATGAGAGCCGCTGAGAGGAGCACGCGAGTATGGGCGAGCAGACTCAAGTGAATGTCGTAACCGGCGACCATGAAGAACATCGTCGGTAGGAGTCGCTCGAGGGTTGGCAACCAACTCCGGAACTTGTTGGGCAGATGGGGTGCGGTTTCGTGTCCATCGAAGACGCCAAGCAGTGCAGCGGAGACGCCGCTAACAATCCCAGCAATGGTGAGTACGCTGAGCTTCACCAACTTGAGGGGGGTGCCGCGCGGTCGTATGAGCAGCATTGCCACGACCACTATCACAGAGGCGACGAGTGCTATGGATGGGCTGCTCGTCAGGTCAAGGGAGGCACCCACTGCCAACAGCGGTGCCAACACGAGAAGGGTAATCCCAAAGAAGTCATCCGCAACCGCAGCGGAGATGATGGTGGCATAGCCACTTCCGTCTCCGGTGCCGTGAGGCCTTATGAGTCGAGCCGCTATCCCTGCGGAGGTTGGAATCGAGCTCAGGATGATCGCTAGAGCTACGCGACCAGGTGTTGTCTGAAGGGTTAGCAGCGTGACGATACCGATGCCTGCGAGGATAATTGCGCCTATAGAAGCCAAGCCGAGTCCGAGTGGGGTGAGTGGGCGATGCCCTAGGTCGGAGAGCTCGACGCCGACACCAAATAGCAGTGCGAAGAGGCCGATATAGGCGGCCACTTTGAATACGTCTTCGTTCGCGTGCCCACCAAGCGCTACTCGTAGAAGCGCTCCTATGGCGAGCAAGACCATTGGCTCCGGAAGACGTAGCCACTTTGGGGGAACTGTGCCGATCGCAAGACCCACCACTATGACCACTACCGCCTCTACCACCGGCCCTGACTCTCTTTCTTGTGTATCCCTCGGTACTCGCTGAGTGGCCAAGACCCAGAAAGGCTTATTATCTGTAACTCTGGTTTAGCCTAGTAGGAATGTTGGTTGTGGGTAAGTTCTTGCGGGGTGTAGCGGTGATTGGTGCGTTAGCGGTTACGCTCTCGGCGTGCCATTTTTCCAATGGACAGTATGGTCCAGCATCTGCTGGAGCAGCGGTGCCGCCCACTAACGGACCCTCGGGGTCTGGTAGCAGTGCGACAGCAAAATTGCTCGGTGGTTTTGGTGTTCCAAAGACAGCGTCCTCCTACGACGGAGCCGGATTCCCAATCCCAAACTACGGGCCGATTAGCTATCCAAACTATGTAAATGGAGACCCGAAGTACCCAGCTACGATAAGCATCAGAAACTCGCCATACGGACAGATACTGACGACGCAAAGTGGTTACACGCTCTACGTCCGACTTGGTGATGAGTTTCGCGCTAGCAAGTGCTTTAAGATCTGTCTAAATGCCTTTCCTCCTGAACTTACCAACGGTGCTCCTCAGGCCGGTCCAGGTATATTGGCTGCTGACCTTGGGGTGTTGACGGCTAATAACTCATGGGAACAGGTGTCGTATGGAGGGAGACCGCTTTACCGATATCGCTTGGACACTAAGCCAGGCGAGATCAATGCTGAAGGTAAGGGCGGCATCTGGTATGTAGTAGGCGTCAACGGGCTCCCGATCACCAAGCCGTTAGCCAAGTCGAGCGCCAAGAAAGGCTAGAGCGAACTCGTGAGGATCTGAGCGACGTCGAGCACCTGCTTGTTCGGATCTGCGCTGCCGTCGGCTTGACGTGCCTTCACGGCATCGTCGAGCATGATCATGCAGAACGGGCATGCAGTAGAGACGACATCCGCACCGGTTTCAAGCGCTTGATCTGTCCGTTCTAGATTGATGCGTTTTCCTATGTTCTCCTCAAGCCACATGCGAGCCCCTCCAGCTCCGCAACAGAAGCCCTTTTCGCGACAACGCTTCATCTCTCTGGAGTGAACACCTGGTATCGACTCCAGCACAGATCGGGGTTCGTCGTAGACGTGGTTATGACGACCGAGATAGCAGGGGTCATGGTAAGTTACCGTCTTATCGACTGGCTTGGTTGGTTTTATGCGCTCATCCGCGATCAGCCGGCTAAGCAGTTGGGAATGATGGACAACTTCGTAGTTACCACCAAGAGCAGGGTACTCGTTGGCGATTGAGTTAAAGCAATGTGGACAGGAGACGATCACCTTGCGTGCCCCGACGGCGTTTAGCGTCTCTATGTTGGACTGTGCTTGCGTCTGATAGAGGTACTCGTTACCGATACGACGTGCGGGGTCTCCGGTGCAGCTCTCGCGTGGACCTAGGACAGCGAAGTTGACTCCTGCCCCATGGAGCAGTGTGGCGATAGACCGTGTCACCCGTTGGGCCCGCTCGTCAAGTGCGCCGGCACAACCCACCCAGAAAAGGTACTCAGTCTCGGCGCTGATGGTATCGGTGACGATGGGAATCTCGAAGTCTAACCCTTGCATCCAGTCTGCACGGTGGCTGGCGCCAAGGCCCCATGGATCGCCCTGATTTTCGATGTTTCTGAGCATTGAGTTTGCCTCAGAGGGGAAACTCGACTCCATAAGTACCTGGTAACGCCGAATATCAACGATGGTGTCGACGTGTTCGATGTCGACTGGACACGCCTCGACGCAGGCACCACAGGTGGTGCACGACCACAATACATCTGGGTCTATAACGTCGGGCACGAGGTTGTCGTCATGTGATGTGCCAGAGAGCATCTTCTCGCGCAGACTCATTATGAGGAGTTTGGGAGAGAGAGGTTTTCCCGTCCCCCAAGCTGGGCATTGTTCTTGACACCGGCCACATTCGGTGCAGGCCAGTAGGTCTAGGCGTTGCTTCCAGGTCGTCTGTTCGATGGTTCCAACACCGAATACATCCTCTTCTGAAAGCGTCTCTGGGTCCATGTTGGGAGTGGTAGCGAGTGCGCCAAGTGCTATCGGGCGTCGAGCAAAAGCAACGTTGAGTGGAGCCGTGAAGATATGTAGGTGCTTGGAATGGACAACAAAGATCATGAAACTAAAGATGACCGCGATGTTGGCTACTAAGAAGATGGACTCAAGGGTGTAGTTGGTGTGCGGACCCATGTGGCGGAAGGGGATCGACAAGACATGGGACATGAACGCAAAATCTGAGTATGGGAAGTCACCGGCGTTGACCTGGAAGGCACGATAGGCGAACAGCGTGATGATGACTGCGGCGATCCAGCCAAGGGTGATCCAGGCGGTTCTGGTATGGGATCCGTAGAATCGGGAGTCGCGGTTGCGATGCTCTGGAGCTTCCCTGATGCGGATGATGCTAAAGACGCAGACTGCGATGAGAACCGCGAGTGCGAAGAAGTCTTCGAGAAATCCCAACCAACTGTCATGGCCAATGAACGGTATCGCAAAGTGGCGGTCAAAGAGCGAACCGATAGCCTCGATGATGGTTGCCAGGAGGATGGTGAAACCCCAAAAGGTAAAGAAGTGAGCGATGCCAGGTACGGTTTTGGTTAACAGCTTGCGTTGGCCGAGCACCTCAACAGCCTCCGCCTTTACCCCCTGTTCGGCGGTGGTGCGTCCGCGCTCCACCTTCTTGCCGGCTCGAACGATGCTATAGAGATAGAGACCGCGCCGCGCCACCAGGATCAGTGATACGACAATGATAACTAGGCCGACAATGAGACGGATGCTCATTCCCTCTCCTCTCGTTGATTTGCAGACATGCCTATCAGGCCCATCTACATATTACTGATCGGTAACATAGATTAGCAACCCACATGCTAAATGTCGAGTTGATAACGGCTCGGCGTTGGTCCGTCTTGACCCTGATACTTGCTGGCCAATCCGTCTGAACCATAGGGGTTGTCTGCCTCCGTCGTCATCTCTAAGAATGAGATCTGTCCGATTTTCATGCCTGGGTAGATCTTTATCGGGAGATTGGCTACATTGGAGAGCTCTAGCGTGATGGTGCCGGAGAACCCGGGATCGATGAAGCCCGCGGTTGAGTGAATCAGGAGCCCGAGTCGTCCGAGCGATGACTTTCCCTCCAGTCGTCCTACGAGGTCGGCACCTATAGAGACCCGTTCTACGGTGGCACCGAGGACGAACTCATTTGGGTGGAGAATTAACGCCCCACTGGTATCGACCTCCAGTAATTCCGTTAGGTCATCCAGAGGTTCTCGGACGTCGATTAAGCCTTTGGAGTAGTTCCGGAAAACTCGAAACTTGTTGCCAATGCGAAGGTCGACAGACGAAGGTTGAATGGCGTTCTCGGCTAGGGGGTCGATGATGACACGCTTAGTCTCGAGAGCTGCGATGATGGATCGATCGGACAAAATCATACTTCAATTACACTAACCCTTAGAGGTTGACGCTTCCGACGCCTGATTGGGGGATGTTGGAGGAATCTCAACATTGCGGGCGTAGTTCAGCGGCAGAACATCAGCTTCCCAAGCTGAGAACGCGGGTTCGATTCCCGTCGCCCGCTCCAGACATCGGAGCTGTTCAGTGGCTGTTTTAGATACCAAGTTGAGTTCGTACTGCTTCTGAAAGCTATTCTCAGACCACATTTAGACCACGTTGCGCACATTGTTACTCGAGAGTAGGGGCAGGGCGGCGGGTTCGGCATCAAATGGAAACCGCCAAACCTTGTTGAAAATTGGATTCAAATAGCTTGTTAGACGAACTATCCGACTCCATCGGTGGTTCAGTTCACTTCTGTTGGTCGGATGGTGGGCAGTTACGCCTAATATGCACAACCTCCGCAGATTCGACAAGGCTCGATAATGCAGCTGCTATCGCCCTATCCCTGTCCTCAGTAGCGTGTTGGTATATCAGAGCCGCCCTGGGCGAAGCATGTCCCATTCGAGCCATCAGTTCTCTCGTGCTCGCACCAGTTGCCGCAGCCCAGGTGTTCCCTGAATGACGGAGGTCATGGAGGTGTAGGTCGCTCCTGCCGATGCTTCGACGAGCTTGATCCCAGGATTTCTGTAGAACATGGACACGTAGTGGACCACCTTTGATCCCGGTGAATAATAAGGCATCTGGTTCCGGCGAGACATAGCAATCCAAATGCTTTACGAGCGCAAGAGTGATGTGAGGTGGCACCGCAACCGTCCGGAGTCCAGCCTGTGACTTTGGCGGTCCAACAACTACCGTCCCATCCCGGAGCTGTTGGCGAGTGGTCTCAACACGGACGGTCCCGTGCTTCAGGTCAACGTCTTTGCGCCGGAGCCCCAAAAGCTCGCCACGACGTAGTCCGCACCAAGCCGCCAAGAGCACTAGCGCCATCAACCGCTCTGGCATCGCTTGAGTCAAAGCGTCAACCTCTGCAATTGTAGCTGTTGGTCGTTCCGCCGCCCGCTCCACACCTGCTCCCTCAACACGACAGGGATTACGCGTAATCCGCTCATCTGTGACTGCAGTGTTAAGAATTGCGCGAAGCAATCTATACGCTTTTGCCGATGTTGACTTGCGCTTTCCCGCTAACTCGTTGTACCAGACCCGCACCGCCGCTGGTGTGATTCTGGTCAACTCGGTGCCTCGGAAGGCGGGAATAATGTATCGGTCTAGAAGGTCCCTATAGAGTTCCAACGTCCGCGGGCTCAAATCCGATCTCTGTGAGATCCAGAAGTCGGCATAAACATCCAGCGATATCCGTCCTTGCTGGGGATCCATCCATGCACCTCTCTGAATATCTGCACCAACGCGTTCCAGAAAGCGGCGTGCTTCGACTTTGGTGGAGAAGCTACGGCCACGCTGACGACCATTCGGATCCCGGTACCTAGCCTCCCATTGTCCGGATGGCTTACGTCTGATGCTCGACATGTTCATCCCTCGCTTCAGTGAGTGGTCTTAGGGTTCGTGGCAATTCTTCGAAGGTACTGATAAGCACAATTGTCTTATCGTCATGGCACTTGGCCCTAGGAAGACTGACGCCGCCGGAATTATTCTTGGCTTCCCAAGCAGGGAGTTTAGTCACCCTTGGCAAAGAGTGCAATAGAGTAGTGCACTCTTGGAGTCCGAACTCCGCTAGGAGCGTGGGTCAGTATCCCAACCTGAACCCCAGATAAGTAGCCCATTGTCGGGTGAGAATTGGGGTCATGAGAGCTGGCGCAAGGGGTGGTTGTGTGGTAAAATAGTAGCTATGAGCTGCGATGATGTCACTGTGGAACTTGTTGGTGTGACTAAGTCATCTAAGGGCTCAAAGACCAAGGCTCCCATCGGTAGTGCCAAGACCTTTCGTTCCTATGACCAGGGTCAGATGTTCCTCATGCCTCCCTCCCTTGATGACTGGCTTCCCAAAGATCACACAGCACGCTTTATCTCCGAGGTGGTAGATGAGCTCTTAGATCTTTCAGTTATCTATGCCTTCTATGTCGAGGCCTCTGGTGGGCCACCGTATGACCCGACAATGATGTTGAAGCTTCTCCTGTATGCCTACTCAACCGGGGTTACCTCCTCTCGGGAGATGGAGAAGAGATGCCACATCGATATAGCCTTTCGTTGGCTTAGTGCCAACACTACTCCTGACTATCGTTCACTGGCTCGGTTCCATCGCCGTCACGAGAAGGCCCTTGGTGATCTGTTTAACCAGGTACTGGTTCTCTGCTCCGAGGCAGGACTGGTCAAGCTTGGCAGGGTTGCTCTCGATGGAACCAAACTAAGAGCCTCGGCGTCTAGACG